>JAJDCW010000207.1 GCA_029260635.1 Phycisphaeraceae bacterium
GCGGGGGCGAATTGGACGCGGCCTATGCGGTGATCGAGGGAAGCCGGCTGCATGTGATGATTACCGGGAACATCGAGAACAACTTCAACAAGCTCAGCCTGTTCATCGATTCCAAATCAGGCGGCGAGAATACGCTCACCGGTCTGCCACTTTACGACTACGAACACATCAGCCAGAACTTCGGCGGGCTGACGTTCGATTCGGGGTTTAATGCGGACTACCACCTGTACGCACGCTGGGGTTCGTTAACGGGCAACAACTTCACCGTTGACATCGTCGACCGCAACGGCGGTGCGAGCTCAACTGTATCCGGAAACGGCGCGACCTCCAGCAGCGGCGGTGGTGCGGGGATCCAGACCGGCACCATACTCTCAACAGATATGGGCCTGGGTTCGACCGGGGTCGGCGAGGTGCGTAACCTCACGCCGTTCCTGACCGAAAACCTTGAGTTCGGATTCAATAACACGAACACCGCCGGCGTCGGGGGCAGCGGCGGGTCGGCCGCGAATCAGGCCGCAGCGCTCGCCGTCACCACTGGGTTCGAGTTCTCGATCGATCTGATTGACCTGGGCGCGCCACCGATCAATTCGGAGATACGCATCCACGCCGTGTACGGCAGCAGCAATAATAATTACCACTCGAACCAGACCCTCGGCGGCCTGCCCGTAGGCACCGGCAACCTCGGAGGTAATGGCTCAGGTGGCGGCATCGGCAACCTCTCCGGCATCGACTTCGACAGCTTCGCAGGCGATCAGTTCTTCACCGTGCCTGTCCTTGGACAACCCGGTGATCTGGATTACGACGGGTTTGTCGGGATCAACGACCTGAATATTATCCTGGCCAACTGGAACAACAACGGGCCGGTTAACGACCCCCGAGCCGACCCGTCGGGCGATGCGTTTGTCGGCATCGAAGACCTTGGGGTCGTCCTGGGTAACTGGAATGAAGGCACGCCCCCCACCACTTCCGCGATCCCCGAACCCACGACTGCGATCATGACGGCCCTGATGGCGACGGGCTGCCTGTTACGCCGAGCAACGCGACATAGATAACGTGAAGTTCAGGATTAATCCGACTCGTCGATACTCAATCGCTGGTTGAGGATGCGTGGCCCGTTGACTTCGCGGACGCCGATACGGATCGCGTTGTCGCGCAGGGCCTGGCCAGCGCCGGGGAAGGTGAAACGCCGGACCGCGGTCTGGCCGGGGTCGAGTTCGGCGATGATCTTCTCCTGGATCGGGTGGCCACGCAGGTTGGCGTAGATGTAGAGCGCAAGCGTCTCACTGCCCGTGTTGGTGACGACAGCAGCGGCGGTCGCGTCTTCGGTGCCGGGTTCCTTGCCGGGCACCAGCGCCACGGTCGCGTTGAAGGTCACGTCCTCGAGCCCGACCTCGATCGGCAGGGCCAGGTCAATCAGCATGGGTTCGTCCGCGGTGAACTCGAACCGGGCGGTGAGCTGCTTGGGACCCGCGACCTCGGACACCGGGAACGACAACGCGATCGGCAGCTTGACCGACCTGCCGGACGGGATGGAGAAGAAGTGGCGTGTCGGCTTGGAGGCCCAGTTATCCGGGCCGGTGATCCGCAGATGTCCGCTGATGGTCATCGGCCAAGGATTGGTCAGCATCAGCACCCGCTCGTGTTGGGTCTGGGTCGATTCGATAAACGGCTTATCGATCGTGAACCCGCCGCGGAACAGGGCGAGCTTGGGGTCGATCCCGGTGATGAACACCGGGGTCTCGGGCACGTCGTAGCGGTGCTTGCCGTCGTACAACGGGATCGGGGTTTGGTTGCCCCAGACATCGACGGCGACCGGGTTTGGCCCCAGGAAGAGGTTCATCCGGCTGGCTTCCGAGCCCGGCTGCTTGGCCCAGGCGACCAACACGGGCCCGGCCGGCCCGTCGAGGACACAGACCTTGACGCCCTTGCCAAGGTTCAGGCTGCCGACCACACGCCGACCCGCCAACTGATGCGCGATATTTGAGAACACACCCAGCAGCGGATCCGGCACCAGAGCTGATTGCCGCTGCGCCGCGGTGGTCCAGAGTTTGGAGACCGCTATAGCTCCGGGCTGCTGCTCCCAGGCCGTCATCATCCGGATCGCCAGATCGGTCACACGCCGCGCGTGGGTCATATGGTCGGCCGGGGGCTCACGCAGGGACAGCGTCAGCTTGTCCCGGATGTCGTCCCACTGTTCGAGATAGGCGGGCATCTGGTCGGCAGGGACGCCGGGCGGGACATCGATCAGGTAATACAACGCTTCGGATACGTCCCGGCGACGCGACTGTTCGATACGCCAGGGGATGACCAATTCAGGCGTCGGCGCCAACGCCGAAAACTGCTTGATCACGTTCTCTGTGACCGCGGGGAGTTCGGGGTTATAAAACGCATACGCCTGATCGGGCGAACCAAGGAACCACCGGCTGACACGTTGGCCGTGACTCAGCAGTGTCGGGGTCAGGTAGGCGATCCACTGGGACCGCTCGGCCCCCAGGACCGTGATCGGGTCGACCGCGGGGCTGTCCATCGCGGTCGCTAAAGCTTTAGGGATCGGGTCCAGCGAGAGCGCCGCCGATCGGCCGGACAGGTACAGCCACTGCATCATGTCGTCGATCTGGTCGTTGCGTTCCTCGATATTGCCCAGGTCAGTGTCGTGTTCCCAAACACTCAAGACCGTCGCACGGATGCCGGTCCCCTCAAGCAGGTCCGGCAGAAGTTTGAACTCACCCGGCGGGAGGTCCTGCGCGATGATCTTGAATCGTGAGGCATCCAATGCGTGGAGCGGCTGGGTTGCCGGGAGCCAGAGAAATGCGCCGAATGTGCGGGCGACGGGGGTTCTGGATTGTGAGACCCCTTGTGTCTGGTCCCGCACTTTCATGTCCACGAGGTACCAGCCGTAGCCGGGCAGGTCGGGCTCCCACGTCCAGTGCCTGGGCGCGCCCGGGCCTAGTTCCTGGCGTGAAACCGCCGCGGGTTGAAGCCGGTGATCGTAAGCGGTCAACTCAACCGTCAGGCTCTGACCGGTCAGGTCGCGGACGGTGATCGGCAGCCTTGGCGTGTCGGGCCCTCGGATGATGTTGACCTTGCTCTGGCTGGCGACCTCGATGCGCGGCAGCTGCCAGACACCGATATCATCGAACCAGGCCCCGCCTTCGACATCCTGAAGCAGAACACGTTGCTTGCCAAGTGGGTCGTTCTTCTGACGCTTGGGTTGGCGGATCTCCACCTCAAGACCGATCCACACCGCGCCCTCAGAGTCACCTCGCAGTTTGATGGCGACCTGCGTCCAATCCCCCAGGGTCTTGATCGGGCGGGTCTCGACGACGCTGGCATCGATGCGGTGGCCTTTGGGATCGACAAAGTACGCACGAAGATACGCCGCAGAACGGACCAGGGACTCGGTCCGGACCGCGGCGGTGACCAGGTAATCGCTCTTGGGTACCGCGGGGATCGCACCGACTTCAAGAAAAGCCCCGGCGTTGCCGCCGTTGAGTTCCAGGTACAGGCTGCGCCCACCCGAAAGGGTGTGCTCGGTGTCGAAGCGGACTTTTGAGAATGTGGGATAGCCCGGCCGTTCCATCAGGTCGTGGTGCATCGGCTCGCGGAAGAACCGGTTGTCGGTGGTTTCGGCGGGTCGGCCGATGATGAACCAGTTCTTGGGCAGGGACTCGTAGTTATCCGGCTCCTCGAAGTCGAATTGATGCACGAGCCGGTGCGGCCGGATGATGCCGGTCTGAGCCAGCAACGACTCCCCATGCCCCCCCGATACCACAGCGACAGCCAGGCACATCAGGCATGCGGATTGAAGGAAACGGGCCCTGTACACCCTCTGATTATCGGGTGTTTGGGTGCCAGACGGTTAGCATTGGTAGACCTGCTTACAAAGCTGCCAGTCGCTGGGCGCGGTCCTGGGCGATCAACGCCTCGACCAGCCCGGTGAGGTCGCCAGCCAGGACGCTCTGGAGGTTGCCGTTCTGGGATACCCGATGGTCCACCACCAGGTTGTCCTTGTACCGGTAGGTCCGCACCCGCTCGCTGCGGCCGCCGGAGCCGATCATTTCGGACCGCTGCTGGGCACGCTCGGCGTCCTTCTGCTGCTGCTGATGGGCGTGAAGACGGGCCTTGAGTAGCTGCCAGGCCTTCTCGCGGTTCTGGTGCTGGCTCTTGGATTCCTGCATCCGCACCTCGATGCCGGTGGGCTTGTGGATCATATGGACGGCGGTGGCGACCTTGTTCACGTTCTGCCCGCCGGGACCTTGGGCCGTGGTGACGTGGATATCGACCTCGGACTCGTCGATCTTCACATCCAGGTCTTCGGGCTCGGGCAGCACGGCCACGGTCGCGGTCGAGGTATGGACCCGGCCCTGCGTCTCGGTTGCGGGCACTCGTTTCACGCAATGCACCCCGCCTTCGTAGCCCATCCCCTGCCAGACCGCGGACCCCTTCACGCTGACGATCGCGCTGCGGACCCCGCCCTGATCGCCCGCGGAGAAATCCATGACCTCGAATTTCCACCGACGATTGGCCGCGTATTCCTGATACATCGCCAGCAGGTCGCCCGCCCAGAGCGCCGCCTCGTCCCCGCCGGTCCCGGCCCGTACTTCCAGGATCACCGCTCCGATCGACTGGTCGTCCGCAGTAACAAGCTCGTTGGAGATGTCTTCAAGCAGTTTTTCAGCCTGTGCGCGTAGCTCCGGCAGCTCCCCCTTGGCTAGCTCGACCAGTTCGGCGTCCTCGGCCTCGGCAATAATCTGTTCGTGCTCTTGAGCCTGATCCGTCAGCCCCCGCCAATCCCGGTACTGCTGAACCAGCCCCGCCAGCGCCGCACGCTTCACGCTCAGGGTGCGTACCTTCTCGTGATCGGAGGCCACCGCCGGGTCCAGCAGCTGCTGCTCGATCTCGTCGAATTGCGAAGCCAACTCGTCCAGCTTCGCGGTCAGGTTTGTGGAATCGGGTGGCATGAGGTGGTGGCTGCTGGGTGGTGGTTGGTGGTTCGAGCTAAGAGCTAAAGGCTAATCGCAAATGGTTAAAAGCTAACAGCTCATTACGCGCATAAAAAACCGCAGTGCGCGGGCACTGCGGCGATAGGGTTTTGGGTAGCTAGCTCTTGGCTTTGCCGAAGTACGAGCCGGAGAACTTCTTCTGGAACTTCTCGACACGGCCTGCGGTATCGACGAACTTCTGCTTGCCGGTGAAGAACGGGTGGCTTGCGCTGGAGATATCGACCTTCACCAGCGGGTACTCCTTGCCGTCTTCCCACTTGATGGTCGCGTTGCTCGAGACCGTGGAGCGGGTCAGGAAGGCAAAGTCGGCCGAGACGTCCTGGAAGACGACCG
>JAJDCW010000208.1 GCA_029260635.1 Phycisphaeraceae bacterium
GTCACGGGCCCGATCGGGTCGTCGGCCCCCAGGCCCATGAATCGGCGGATCGCGGTGGTCGGCGAGTCGTGACTGCTTAAAACCTTCAACCTGTGCCAGTCACTCCCGGGTGTTCGACCGATGCAATCCGTGAACGTCCCGCCCACGTCGATCCAGAATGCCCAGTTCATGGGGTGCTCACAATAGGTAACCGGTTTGTCGGACGACAGTCACAGGTTTAGATTGCCTGGTTAATCAACGCCTCGAACAGCTCCTGTTTGCCGCTGGTCTGAGCGGGTTCGCCGGCTTCAGCGCCGATCCTTGCGAGTTGTTCCAGTGTCAGTTCGCCGGACTCGAACGATGCGCCATTGCCCGTGTCAAAGCTCGCGTAGCGCTGTTTGCGCTGCTTCAGGTATATCGAATCGGACAACACCTTGTCGGCGATGATTGTGGCGCGGGCGAAGTTGTCCATGCCGGATATGTGCGCGATAAAGAGGTCTTCGGGGTCGGTCGAGTTGCGGCGTGTTTTCGCGTCGAAGTTGATGCCGCCGCCCTTCAAGCCGTCCGACTGGAGCACAACGAGCATGGCCTGGGTCAGCTCGAACAAATCGACGGGGAACTGGTCCGTGTCCCAGCCGTTCTGGTAGTCACCGCGGTTGGCGTCCATCGACCCGAGCATGCCGGCGTCGGCGGCGGTTTGCAGCTCGTGCTCGAAGGTGTGCCCGGCCAGGGTCGCGTGGTTCACCTCGACGTTGATCTTAAAGTCTTTTTCCAGGCCGAAGTGGCGCAGGAACCCGATCACGGTCGCGCAGTCGAAATCGTACTGGTGCTTGCTGGGTTCGCATGGCTTAGGCTCGATGAAGAACTGCCCCTTAAAGCCCTGTCCGCGCGCATAGTCACGGGCCATCGCGAGGAACCTGGCGAAGTGCTCCTGCTCGCGTTTCATGTCGGTATTCAGCAGCGACATGTAGCCTTCGCGCCCGCCCCAGAAGACGTAGTTTTCGCCGTCAAGGGCGATGGTCGCGTCGAGCGCGCCCTTGAGTTGGGCCCCGGCGTAGGCGACGACGTTGAAGTCGGGGTTGGTCGATGCGCCGTTCATGTAGCGCGGGTTGCTGAACAGGTTGGCCGTGCCCCAGAGGAGCTTGACGCCCGACGCTTTCTGTTTTTCCTTGGCGTAATCGACGATCGTACTAAGCCGGCGTTGTGATTCGGCGAAGTCCGGGCCCTCGGCGACGAGGTCGAAGTCGTGGAAGCAGTAGTACCCGACACCCAGCTTGGTGATGAACTCGAAGGCCGCGTCCATCTTGTTCTTCCCGGCGTGCACGGCGTCTGGGCTGCCGTCCCACGGGAACACCTTCGTCCCGGGCCCGAACGGGTCGGCGCCCGTGCCGCAGAAGCTGTGCCAGTAAGCGACGGCGAACCGCATTTGGTCCTTCAACGGCTTGCCCGCGACGACGCGCCCGGGGTCGTACCACTTAAACGCCAGCGGGTTGTCCGAGTCCCTGCCCTCGAAGGAGATAGCCCCGATGCCGGGGAAGTATTCGCGATCGCCGAGTATGACGGATTGAGACATCGTGCGGTCCTTCATAAATAAAACTTAACCAAGTGTGAGTTCAAGCTGCTTGCGCCAGGCGGCGTAGGCCTGTCGCGTGGGTTCAATCTGTGCGCTGTCCGGCTCGGTCTGGCCGACGAAGGCGAGTGTTTCGAAGGCTGCTCGGGGTGAAGCGTAGACGCCTGCGCCGATCCCCGCGCCGCGTGCCGCGCCGACCGAGCCGTCGGTGTCATAGAGTTCGATGCGTGCGCCGGTGATGTTGGCGAGTGTCTGGCGGAAGAGGTCGGACTGGAACATGTTCGTTTTGCCAGCCCGGATGACTTTGGGGTCCATCCCGACGGACTGCATGACCTCGATGCCGTACATGAAACTGAAGACGATGCCCTCCTGCACCGCCCGGCAGAGGTGCCCAGGGCCGTGGCTGTTGAAGCGCAGGCCGTAGAGTTGTGCTCCCGTGTCAGCGTTGCCCAGCACGCGTTCGGCTCCGTTACCAAAGGGCAGGAACGCCAGACCGTCGCACCCGATAGGCGCTTCTGAGGCGGCGTCGTTCATCTGCCCATAGCTCAACATCTCGCCGAGTGTGCGGCGGAGCCAGGCGTTGGCGATGCCCGTGCCGTTGATGCAAAGCAGCAGGCCGAGGCTGGTTTTTTCGTTTGTATGGTTGACGTGGGCGAAGGTGTTGATGCGGGATTGCGGGTCGTATCGCAGTTCGCCGCTGACGCCGTAGACCACGCCTGAGGTGCCGGCGGTGGCTGCGATCTCGCCGGGGTTCAGCACGTTTAAGGATAGCGCGTTGTTGGGTTGGTCGCCGGCGCGGTAGGTCACGGGTGTGCCGGCCATGAGCCCCAACTCGTTGGCCGCGTCAGCGTTAAGTTCGCCCTGGCTGCCAAACGTCGGCACGGTGTCCGCCAGCAGATCCGCGCTGATCCCGTAGTGATCGAGTAAGAGCTGAGCTCTGTTGGATTCCTTGAAGTCCCAGAGCATGCCTTCGGATAGGCCCGATACGGTCGTCACCGCATTGCCGGTCAGGCGACCCGCGAGGTAGTCGCCGGGCAGGCAGATGGTCTTGATTCTTTTATAGATGTCCGGCTCGTTGTCGCGCACCCATTTGAGTTTGCTCGCGGTGAAGTTGCCCGGCGAATTCAGCAGGTGTGACAGGCACGCCTCCTGCCCCAGCGCCTCGAACGCCGCGTCGCCGATTTTCACCGCCCGGCTGTCGCACCAGATGATGCTCGGACGCAGCGGCTGGTTGTGTTCATCCAGGCAGACCAGCCCGTGCATCTGGTAGGCGATCCCGATGGCCTTGACGTCAGCCCCCGATGCCCCGGCCTGTTGCAACGCCCCGGCGATTGCCCGCTTGCCCGCCTGCCACCACTTTTCCGGGTCCTGCTCCGCCCAGCCGGGCTGCACGGCCAGGATCTGCATCTCCTGCTTGGGATAAAAAGCCGAGCCCGCCACCTTCCCCGTCGCCGCGTCCAGCAGCGAGGCTTTGACCGATGAACTGCCGACGTCAAGGCCCAGTAGATACATGCGGTCAACTCTCTTGTAAAATGATAATTCAAAGAGTCTTACGGGATATAACAGGGCAACGTCCCTGAGGCCACTGATGGTACGACGAACCGGCTTTTAGCGAAAGCCCCGTCTGCCCCCTGAGCCGGCTCGGCAGGCGCTACGTATTAAATGTTAAGCCTGTCCAGACAGGCCGCCTGGATGTGCGTCTATCTCCATGAACGCGGACAATATGGCCAGTAGATGACCCAAACGTCACCGGAACATGATGCGGACGATCAAGCCGTCACCCAGTCCGGCGGCGCGGGCCTTTCGGGGATGAAGACCCAAGGCGTTTCCGGGGACGAGCCGGGACGTTTGCGTTTGACCGGTCAGGCACAAGGGCCAGGCCTGCCGTGGCGTGAAGACTTCAACGCGGTCGTCGCCGAGCACGAGTCGGCCCTGCTGCGTTACGCGCGTCACCAGTTGGGCCGTGACTACGAAGGCAGGCACCACGACGCGCAGGACATCGTGCAGGAAGCGCTGCTGCGGCTGCACCGGCACTGGCGTGAGAAGGGGCTGGACGGCCTGCAAAGCGCCCGTGCCTGGCTGATGCGCGTGACGCACAACCTGACGATCGACGCGATCCGAAAACGAACACGTCAACGTGCCGCGAAAGTGAAGATGCAACAGGACGCCGTCAGTTCGACCGATCATGCGAACCCGGAGCCGGACAGCTTGGGCGCTTTAGAGACGCGCGAGGCGACTCAACGTGCTATGTGTCTGCTGCACGAACTGCCGGATACGCAGCAGCGTGTGATGATGCTCAGGCTCGACGACTTGACCGTCCGCCAGATCGCCGAGGTCTTGAACATGAGCCCGGGCAACGTGGGCTACCACCTCAACCAGGGCCTGACCACGCTCGCCCGACAACTCAAACAGTCGGGTGTTGTATGAATGACCAAACACAGCCCCGTGCAAATAGACGGGAGAGATGAACCATGAACCGTGAACAAGCCGAATCCCTGCTGGCCCTTTTGGTCTTCGACGACCTGGAAGAACCCGCGCGGTCGCAGTTGCTCGAATACCTCAAGACCGACGCGGAACTCAACGAACGCCTGGGCGATATGCGCCTGACGGCCAAGCTGCTGGGCGAGGCGGTTGTCGCTGAGGCAGCTTCGACACTCGACGAAGCACACAAAGCAGGACTGCACAAGCAGATCGATCATGACTGTCGCAAGCGGAACCTGATGGACGTATTGCGCCAACCGATCGGTGGCCAATCGAGGGGTTTTCGCTTTGTCGAGTACGCCGCCCTGGTCGCGATCTGCGGCCTGCTGATCGGGCTATTACTGCCCGCGCTTGGATCTGCACGGAGGTCGGCAAAGAGCGCCGTAACGATGAGCGACCTGCGCCAGCTCAATATCGGGATGCAGGCCTTTGCCGAAGACAACGACGGACATTACCCCCAGAGTGTCGGTGAACTGGTCGAGAAAGGCTATGTCCCGCCTGACGCTCTGCTGTCGCCTTTCGATGACAATTCGGTCCCACGCGATTTCGAAAACTACAGCGGTGAACAGAAGCGCCGATGGGCCGAGCAGAACACGTCCTTCCAGATCACGGCGTTGGGTAAGAAGGTAGAAGACATCACCAATCCGTCCGAGGATGTCGTCGGCTTC
>JAJDCW010000209.1 GCA_029260635.1 Phycisphaeraceae bacterium
ACGCCCCCCCACTTGCTCCGGGGGCATTTAACAGGTCCAGCAATTCCGCGATGATCTCGGCGCAGGCCCCGGCGTTGGCGTCTACATATTTGTGTGCCGCGTCGATGTCGCCGCTTAGGTGGTGGTCGATGATCAGCGTGTTGGCGAGGTTGGGTTCGAGGGTCTTCCGCAACGGATCGACCTGTGACCATGCGCCGGTATCCACGATGATGTAGAGGCCGCAATCGGGGATGGTGAGCTTATCGCTAAAGGTGTGGGTCAGGTCGTTCCCCTTGAGGTCGGCCAGCTGCGGAGCGACCGGGGGGCCGAAGCAGGGGAAAGTTTTTTTGCCGAGTTTGTTCAGGGTACAGGCGAGCGCGACGACGGAGCCGAAGGCGTCACCATCCGGCTTGACGTGGGTGGTGATGAAGATTGTGCCTTCGGCCTTGCGTATGAGGTCGGCAGCGGCGGCGAGGGTGGTGTTGCTCTCTTGTCTGGGCATGGGCGTTGGGGTACAGGGTAAGGGGATCAGGGATCGGGCGGAAGGACGGTGTTCGAAAGACCGCGCGATCTGGGAAGACCGCGGATGACATCCGCGGCTTTTACGGGGCATGGCTTGGGGTGATGAGTTCGTGGCTCCGGGTCGTTTCGATGTCTCGGGTGAGTTGGTCGCGCAGGGCGTCGGGGGTGGGGAAGCGGGCCTGGTCGCGTAGCCAGCGGTGGAACTCGAGGGTGACGGTTTGGCCGTAGACGTCTTGATCGAAGTCCAGGAGGTGGGCTTCGATGACGAGCTGGGTCTGGCCGAAGCTGGGCTTGTTGCCGACGCTGATGGCGGCGGTGAGCGGTTGGTCGTGGTTGGTCAGGTGGGCGAGGCCCGCGTAGACGCCGTCGGCGGGGAGCGTGTGGTCGTCCAACGCGTCCAGGTCGAGGTTCACCGTGGGGATGCCGATGGTTCGACCACGCTGCTCGCCCCGGACGATTTCACTGGTCAGTAAAAACGGTTGGCCAAGGCAGCGTTGGGCGTCGTGGACCCGGCCGTGGCCGATCAGCCAGCGGATGACGGAGCTGCGGACAGTGACCACGGAGAGGTCCGAGAGGGTCACGTCGTGGCTGGGTTGAATAATGACCTCGAAGCCGTGCTGTTTGCCCAGCGCGGTCAGTGTGTCGATGTCGCCGGCCCTGCCCTTGCCGAAGCGGAAGTCGGCACCCTCGATAAAGGCGACGGGGTTGTAGTCGGCGACGGCCTGCTGGATGAAGGCTTCGGGCGATTGGCCCAGCAATTCAGGCGTGGGTTCGAGGATCAGGACTTCATCCGCCCCGGCCTGTTTCATGCGTGCGAGCTTCTGATCCGGCGGGCAGAGCCGGGGGGGCTGGTTGGCGGGGTCGAGTGTGGCGTTTGGGTGGGGGTCGAAGGACATCGCAACCACGCGGGCGTCTTTGGCGATTG
This sequence comes from Phycisphaeraceae bacterium, assembly GCA_029260635.1. Taxonomy (GTDB): domain Bacteria; phylum Planctomycetota; class Phycisphaerae; order Phycisphaerales; family Phycisphaeraceae; genus JAJRRS01. The sequence goes on from JAJDCW010000209.1 coordinate 1,427, forward strand.
CCAGTTCCCGGGCGTGGGCGAGGATCGCGCGGTGTCCCAGGTGGACGCCGTCGAAGTTGCCGATCGTGATGACGCTTGGGCGTGTCATAGGTGGGTAAGGATAGCCGACCTCGCCGGTGGGGTCAGGCGGGCTATCATGTGGCGTCGGGGCTTGGCCGATCGGATGCCTCCTACTTACCGAATCAACGAGGACCCTACACCATGACGCAGGCAGCAAGTGAGAAGGCAGGATTGATTGTTGAAGGGCAGAAGGCCCCGGCCTTCACCTTGAAAGATCAACTGGGGAAGACCCACAAGCTGGCGGACTACAGTGGACAATGCGTGGTGCTGTATTTCTATCCGAAAGACAGCACCCCCGGCTGCACGAAGCAGGCCTGCGGGTTCCGCGATGCGTACCCGGCCTGGCAGAAGCTGGGCGTGCAGGTGCTGGGGGTCAGCCCGGACAACGAAAAATCTCACGGCCGGTTCGTCGAGAAGTACGGCCTGCCCTTCCCGTTGCTTATCGACCCGGACAACAAGCTCGCGACGAAATACGGCGTCTGGCAGCAGAAGAGCATGTTCGGCAAGAAGTACATGGGGATCGTGCGGACGACGTACCTGATCGGCCCGGACGGGAAGGTGGCTCGGCGGTGGGACAAGGTGAAGGTCGGAGGGCACATCGAAGAGGTGGCGGCGGCGCTGAAGGAGATTGGGTAAGGGTTGGGGGAGATTGAATGGTTACTGTGTGAAAGAAAAGTGCCTATGTTCTAAGAACGTGGGCTTCGTGGGAGATCGATTGTATGAGTGTGCGTCAGTCTTCGTTGCAGTCCGGTTGGACGTCGTCTTCATCAGCCGGGCTGTCGAAGAGGACGACGCGGCCGCCCTCCAGCGTCTTGGCGAGGCCGAGTTCTAACAAGGCATTCAACGCGGCGCCCTGCTCGGCTTCTTTCTTGGAGTTGGCCCAGGACGAGGTGCAGCGTCGACCGTTGACCTCGGCGCAGACCTCGAAGCACTTGAGGTGGTCCGGGCCTTTTTCATCAAGAAGGACGTAGGTCGGGTTCACCGGCAGGTGCTTCTGGGCGTACTGCTGCAGGACGCTCTTGAAGTTCTGCTGGTGCGCGGAGTCGGCGGCCTCTTCGATGAAGGGGACCATGTGCCGAAGGATGAACTCGCGGGCCTTTTCCATGCCGCTGTCCAGGTAGATCGCGGCGATGAGTGATTCGAGCACGGCGGCGGCGACGCTGCTGGGCAGGTCGGGTCGTCCGGCCATGCCCTTGCCGAGGTTGAGCATCCCAGACATGTCGCCTGCCTCACTGATCAGGGCGCAGACACGCCGACTGACCACGGCGCTCTTGATCTTGGTCAGGTCACCTTCCAGGAGGTCCGGGTAGGTGCTGTGCAGGTACTCGCAGACGACGAAGCCGAGGATGGCGTCGCCGAGGAACTCCATGCGCTCATTGCTCTCCAGGCGGTCGCCCGCGCTGGACGCGTGGGTGAGTGCTTCGCTTAGGAGTTCCGGGTTCTCGAAGCGGTAGCCAAGGACTTCGTGGGCTTTGTCTAGCATAGGCGGACCATCAGATGGCGGGTCAAGAAGTCACCGATCACACCCACGATTCGGGCGTTTCCTGCCATCCGGTGCCGCGGCGGCGTCTCTGGTCCAGCCAGCGCGCCGCTGCGTCAGCGGAAGACCTGAGTATCGACCCCGATGAGGTGCTTGTCAATACCTTTCTAGCGGAGTACGCTTCTAAACTTATGAGCCACCACCCACACCGGTTTTTTCTTGCTCTGTTGACCGCTGGTTGGCTCTACCTGGGGGCCCCAACCTATGTTTATGGTCAGGCGATCGTTGTCCCGGATGAGCCAGCGGCCGCGATGCCGATCGAAGACATCCGCATCGGGATGACCGGCTACGGGATGACGGTGTTCCACGGCACGGAGATCGAGCCATTTAATGTGGTCGTCGTCAGCGTGATCCCCAATTCCGTCCCGGGCCGCAGCGTGATCTGGGTGCGTTGCGATGATCCTCGGATGCTGGTGTCCGGCCCGGTGCAGGGGATGTCCGGCTCACCGATCTATCTGTGGGGTGAAGACGAGCCGAAAGAACTGGGCAAGGGCGGCAAGCTGATCGGCGCGTTTGCGTTTGGTTATTCCGAGTCGAAGGTGTGTATGGTCGGCGTGCAGCCAATCGGGTACATGCGTGAGTCCGCGACACGGGCACATGCCCATGAGGATGCTGCCGGCGCGGGCAGGCGCGGCGTCTCGACACAACACGTCATTGAGATGCTCGGCCGCATCGAGCAGATGCCGCAGGCGGGCGCTCACGATTCTGTCAGCCAGGTCAGGCTGCGTGCGGTCCGGGACGTGCTGCTGAAAGCGACCGGCGGGAGCGTGCCGGGCGATATAAACAATCCATCACGGGCGTCGGTGAATGTGCCGGGCCGCAGCGCGGTGGTGTCTCCGATGATGCTGCCGATCTCGCTGGGGTCTTCCGATGCGGTCGAGTTATTCGCGCCACTGGTCGAGCCGATGGGTTTGCTGGGTGTCGCCAGCCAGGGCGGATCGGTCGCGGGTGCCCCGCCGCACGGGATCGATCCGGCGAGCACAACGATCAAACCCGGCAGCGTGCTGGCGATCCCGCTTGCCTACGGGGATATGGACCTCAGCGCCACCGGGACCGTGACGGACGTGTTGCCCGGCGGCGAGGTGCTGGCGTTCGGCCACCCGATGTTCGGGCTGGGCGAATCCAGGGTGCCGATGGCGACCGGGTATGTCCACTTCGTCATGCCGCGGCAATCCATCAGTTTTAAGAGCAGCGGGACACTGACCCCGCTGGGCACGCTGGTCCGCGATGAGGGCGCGGGGGTCGTCGGTATTGAAGAAACCCTGTACACCGCCGCCCCGGTCGAGGTCACCGTCAACATGCCGGGGCTTGAGCCGCAGACCTACCACTATCAGGTCGTCAACGAGCCGATGCTATCGGCGATCCTCGTCGCCAACGTGGTATACAGCAGCGTCGAAGCGATCCACGGCGTCCCCAGCGAGAACACGATGCACACCGTGGCCGAGATGCGTTTCTCAGGTGGCCGGGTGTTCAAGCTGGACACCCTGGTCGCGGGCGGCTCGGCGGCGAACCCCGTGATGGAGATGCTCACCCCCCTGTCGATCATGACCATCAACCCCTACGAGCAGCTCGATATCGAGTCCATCAAAGTGAACGTCGATGTCGAGCACGGCAACCGGATGGCGACCATCGTCGGCGCACAGCTTGAACGCTCGCAGGTCGCGCCGGGCGAAACCGTCGGCGTCATGCTTGAGCTACAACACTACGAAGGCGAATTGGAGACGCGGCGTATCGAGATTCAGATCCCCAAAGACCTGGAGGAGGGCGACTACCCCCTGACCGTCAGCGGGGCGAATGCGTATTCCTCACTGAAGATCGGGTCGCAGCCGCACCTGTCCATCACCCGCAACATCGACGACCTGGCCGACTTTATCCAGGAGACGATGAACTTCCGCTACGACGCGATCTACAGCACGATCATGCTCCCGCCGGAAGGTTTGGCGTTCGGCCGGACGGAGATGGCGAAACTGCCGTCGAGCCGGGCGGCGATGCTGACCAGCCCGACAAACCCCCAGGCCGTGCCCCTGATGCGTCTGGTCGACCAGACATTCCAGGCGGATACCGTGGTCCTCGGCCAGATCGGCTTTACGCTCAACGTCCGCAAACCGTAACGGCCCACGCCGTGTTACTTGATAGAAAGATCAGGCATGCATAAGTCTTATTCCAGATTCCTTCCGGTGCTGTTCGCTGTGGGCTCGGCGTGCCTGCTTAACCTAAGTGCCCAGGCGATCCAGCCGCAGCGATTCGAGCACACGACCGAGGCCGACTTCGAGCCCGGCGAGGTGGACAACACACTGGTCACCAGCCTGGGCGACGTGAAGCTCGCGACCGAGTCTAAATCGGTCGGCGAGATGCCCGAAGAGGCCAGCATCATCTACGACCTGCACCAGATGCCCGACGGCACGGTGTACCTCGCGACAGGCCCGCAGGGCAAGCTACTCAAGCAGGACGGCGACGAGGTCGTTGAAGTCGCCGACCTGCCCGACGAGCAGGTGTTTGCGCTCGGCGAATACGACGGCAAGCTGCTGGTCGCGGTCAGCGGCGAGACGAGTCGGCTGTCCGTCCTCGAAGAAGGCGAACTGAACACACTCGTCGAACTGGAAGGCGTGCGTTACATCTGGGACGTCCTTACGCCAGATGCCGAATCGATCCTTGTCGCCACCGGCACCGAGGGCAAGCTGCTGCGTGTCCGCCCGGGGGATGAAGACCCGGTGACAGAACTGCTGGATACCCAGCAGGCGAACATCCTCTGTATGGCGATCGACCCGCAGGGCCGGATCATCATCGGGACCGACGAGGACGGCCTGGTGCTGCGGTTGGAAGCCGGCGAGGAAGACGGGTATCAGGCGTTTGCGATGTTTGATGCCTCCGAGCCCGAGATCGGCGCGCTGCTGATCGGTTCTGACGGCTCGGTGTACGTCGGCACGGCCGATGCGGAGCAGGCCAGACCCGGGCGTCTGACGGAAGCCACGAGCGAAGAGGCCGGCAAGCCCGACGACGCAGCCGATACCGATGTCGATGCAATTACTGACGAGGCTGACGCCCCGGACGTGCCCGAGGTCGATGAACTGCCGGGGGTTGAGCCGGACCCTAAGCCGATCGAAGACATCACCGAAACCGAAGACGTGACCGCCGAAGCGGATACCGACGACGCCGAAGACACGGTCGCGGAAACACCAGGTGACACCGAAGCACCCGAGGTTGCCCCGACCCCCGAGCAGTACGACCGCCTGCGTGAGTTGATCCGCGAACGGCTGACACAGGCCCGCAAGTCCGGGCAGATGCAGGCCGGCGCGTCGATCGGCGGCGTTCGCAGTTCCGCCTCCGCCAGCCGGTCCCGCCCCGTCAGCGCCCCGGCCATCGAGAAAGAAGGCAACGCGGTCTACAAAATCGACAGCCAGGGCTTTGTCAGCGAGGTGTTCCGCGACTCGGTGATGATCCTAAAACTCCTGGAAACCGACGGAAAACTTCTGGCGGCGACCGGCAACGAGGGCCAGGTCTTCGTAATCGACCCGGATAACGGTGAAACGGCCGTCCTGGTTGACCTCAGCAGCGAGCAGGTCCCCGCCATGATGCTCGCCAACGACGGCAGCACGATCATGGGCACCGCCAACCCCGCCGAGCTCTTCACGCTCGGCAAAAGTTACGCGCTGCGTGGCATCTACACCAGCCCGACGCTGGACGCGGCGCAGATCAGCCTGTGGGGCGCCATGAGCCTGACCGCCGACATCCCCGAGGGCTGCTCGCTGAGTATCGAAACGCGCAGCGGCAACGTGCAGGACCCCGAACAGGCCGCCTGGTCGAGCTGGTCAAAAGCATACGTCCTGATGCCGGATGACAAGCTGCCGGCGCTGGCCCCCAAAGAGATCACCGTGCAGTCGCCGCCGGCGCGGTTCCTCCAGTACAGGCTGACACTCCTGGGGACCAACAATCAGACCCCCAGTATCGACCGGGTGGAGACGGCCTATGTCACGCCCAACCTCAAACCCGTGGTCGTGAAAATCACCGCCGCCTACCCCGAGGCCGAGCCGGACACCCCGCCCTCGACGATCATGAACATCGAGTGGGAGGCCGCGGACGACAACCAGGACCCGCTGGTCTACAAGCTGGAGTACCTCCCCGCCGGGTCTGAACGTGCCCTGCTGATCGAGGAAGACCTCACCGAGATGGCCTACGAGTGGCAGACCCAGCGTGTCCCCGACGGCCGGTACATCGTCCGGGTGACCGCCGACGATCGCCCCGACAACCCCGGCGACATGGCCATGACCGCCACCCGCCGGGCCAGCCCGGTCCTGGTCGACAATTCCCCGCCGGTCCTTGACGTCCAAAACGCTGTAAATGGCAACCGGATAACGGTTTCCGGCACCGCCAAGGACGCCTGGTCCCCGATCCAGTCCCTGGCCTACACCCTGGACGACGATGATGAGTACCACGCCATCCTCCCCGGCGACCTGATCTTCGATTCGACACAGGAAAGCTGGGACGTTACGATCTCCGATCTTTCCCCGGGCCCGCATGTGCTGACACTGCGAGCCACCGACACCCGGGGGAACACGGTGTATAAGTCGGTGATATTCCAGACCCCCTGATGGCGCGACGGGCTTGAAACAAGCCCCGCCCCATCGTCCCGGCATAGACCGCAGGAGCGACCGCGATGTCCACGCATTACCCCAAACGACGCAGCATGATCAAGCGTGCCCGCAAGTTCGGCTTCCGCGCCCGCATGCGGACCAAGAACGGCCGCAAACTGGTCAACGCCAAACGCCGCGAAGGCCGATCCGTCAACGTCCGCAGCAACTACTGACCACCGAGGTCGGTCGTCTGGGCTGAATTAATCCCTGAATCACCGTGTAAAGCCCCGTCTTCCGACCGGTTGGTTTGGATGCTGCGCCCGCCCCTGCTACACTCTTATTCTCGCTTGCCCCGGCTGTGGGCGATGCGGCACCCGCCTGAACCCCCCACCACCTACCCACGAGGCATCCCATGAGCTTTGAGATCGAGATCATCCACGGCCGGCAGGTCCTGGATTCGCGCGGCAACCCCACCGTTGAGGTCGAGGCCCACCTGTCCGACGGCACCGTCGGCCGGGCCATGGTCCCCTCCGGTGCAAGCACCGGCGAGAACGAGGCCGTGGAACTGCGTGACGGCGAAGACGACTTCTACCTGGGCAAGTCTGTCCAGCAGGCCGTCGATAACGTCAACAACGAGGTCGCCCCCGAGCTGCTGGGTCTGGACGCCCGCGATCAGGAATACATCGACAGCCTGATGCTCGAACTCGATGGCACGAAGAACAAGGCCAGGATCGGCGCCACTGCGATCCTGGGCGTCTCCATGGCCGTCGCCCACGCCGCGGCCGAGAGCTCCGGCCTGCCTCTGTACCGCTACCTCGGCGGCGCACACGCCAAGGTCCTGCCCGTCCCGATGATGAACATCCTCAACGGCGGCAAGCACGCGGACAACACCGTGGACTTCCAGGAATTCATGATCCAGCCCTGGGGCTTCGACGAGTTCGGCGAGGCCTTCCGCGCAGGCGTCGAGATCTACCACGCACTCAAGGGCGTCCTCAAGAAGCAGGGCCTGTCCACCGCCGTCGGCGACGAGGGCGGCTTCGCCCCGGACCTCAAGTCCAACGAAGAAGCACTCAAGATCATCGAAATCGCCGTCGACAAGGCCGGCTACAAGTTCGGCGAACAGATCTTCGTCGCCCTGGACCCCGCGACCAGCGAGCTGTGGAACGAGGCCGAAAAACTCGGCAAGGAGGGCTACTGTTTCTTCAGTTCCAACCCCAATGAAGTCATCTCCGCCGACGATATGATCGGCATCTGGTCCGACTGGTGCGACAAGTACCCGATCCGCTCGATCGAGGACGGCCTGGCTGAAAACGATTGGGCCGGCTGGAAGAAGTTGACCGAGAAGCTCGGCAAGAAGGTCCAACTCGTCGGCGACGACCTCTTCGTCACCAACAAGGACTTCCTGAAGAAGGGCATCGACACGGACACCGCCAACTCGATCCTCGTTAAGGTCAACCAGATCGGGACGCTCAGCGAGACCTTCGACGCCGTCAACCTGGCGACCCGCAACGGCTACTCCGCCGTCCTCAGCCACCGCTCCGGCGAGACCGAGGACGCGACCATCGCCGACATCGCGGTCGCCACCAACTGCGGCCAGATCAAGACCGGCGCCCCCTGCCGCTCCGACCGCAACGCCAAGTACAACCAACTTATCCGCATCGCCGAAGAACTCGGCGAGAACGCGGTCTATGGGTCGGTGTTCTGGAATAAGGGCTGAATACAGCTGACACGGCATCTAGGCTAATAAACTAAGCCCCACGTCTTTATGATGTGGGGCTTTTTCTTGCAACCAAACTGGGCTGCATTTAGGCTTGCGGTAGTGACAAGTAAAATCAAAACACGATTTGCTTGGGCCGGCGTCGCATGCTTGGTCGCCGCAGCGGTGATAATGCTGATATTTCATAATCCAAGAATAAATCGCGAATACGCCCTCCGAATTAAAGATAAAGCTGAATTGCGAGCGGCGGGCAAGCCTTACGAACACATCACAATAGATGATACACCGCAGTTTATGCCTTTCTCATCAGACCCTATATTTTGGCCTGTTGTTTCGCTGGTATGCTTCGGTTCAGTGTTCATTCTGCTTGGTGTCCAGATATGTCGTTAACCTAAGCCCGATACTACCCAAGCTGACGGACAGATAAGTTGACGTTACGCTGTTGCATGTGCAATCCAAACGAACCCGATTTATCACGCGGCTGCTGATCCTGCTGTTAATAACGCTGGTCGTCGCGGTGCCGACGGCGTACATGGCGGCGCCGCACGTCCGGCGGTGGCAGCACATCCGCTGGCTGACGTCGGACGACCTTCTGAAACGTCAACAAGGATTGATGTACGTCTCGGCCCACGCGGAGGCGGACGAGGGGACGCTGCTCGGGGCCGTCGGTCGGCTTGAGATTGAGGACCCGACGAACTTCCTGCAGATCGTCTGGGCGTTGCAGGCCGCAACACGGTGGCAACGTGCTTTCATCCCCGACGATGCCTGGCTGCGATGGAACGCGTTGATGGCCGACGACCCGGACACCGAGGCAGGCAGTTTGGTAGCACAACGGTTGGCGGACCTTCAAGACCTGGCGGGCGAGCCCCGGGTGATCGGGTTGCTCCAGAAGTTGTTGGAACGGGACGCGGCGGATGTGCGTTACAACGCGCTGTGCGCCGCGTCGGAGTTGGCGATGTCCGCGGAAGACCGGGAAGCCTATGCCGCGATGATCTCGGGGATGACGCTCGACAGTGAACCGATGATCGCCCGGCACGCCTGGTTATTCAGTTATTATCTGGGGCTGCCGATTAAAGACGGGCCGACCTGGTTGACTGAAACGGTCACTGAGATTGAGCGACCGCTTGAATCCGATCAGACCTATGGCCTCGACGCGATTGATGCGTTGCTGCGTTCGCCCAGCGCACCGCTGCGGGATGTGGGGTGTATGTTGGCATTGCGTGACCTGGATGACGCGACACTGGATACCTTGATCCCCACACTGCTTGGCGATGAGCAACCCGAGGCGGTGTGGTCCGGCGCCATCCTCAGCGGGATGACGGGGACGCACGACGAAACACTGGACAAGCGGATCGTGAACGAGACCGACTGGCTGACGGATCGGATGCTTTGGCTGGGCCTCTGGATGCGAGGCGACAAGCACAACGGGGACACGTCGCCGGAACTGTTGCTGGCCCACCCGGACATACCCCGGACGACGGTAATGCTGGCGTTGATGCACCGTCAGGGGCCGCGTGGTATGGAAGCATTACTCAATCCGCGTGGCGAGCCGGCGGCGGACCTGGTCGAACTGCTCGAAGACTACGGGTGGTGGCGGGTCTTGAATCACTACCTGCCCGATGGCGCGCCCAGGTGGCGGCCCGGCGGGGATGCCCAGCGGGATGCGCTGATGACAGACCTGCTCCGCGACTGGTATCTTGTACATCGGCACCGTTTGACTCAGGCCGGATCGACGAAGTAATTGTTATAACGATAGGAATCCCGATGGAAAAGCCCGCAAGCGTTGACCACCCCGTCCTCGAAGCCATCCAACGTCGCTGGAGCCCATACGTCTTTGCAGACCGGGCGGTCGAGCCCGCGAAACTGATGAGCCTGCTGGAAGCGGCGCGTTGGTCGGCTTCGGCGTTCAACGAACAGCCCTGGCGATTCATATTGGCCACGAAAGACCAGCCCGAGGCCTACGCCAAGGCACTGGGTTGCCTCGTCGAGGCCAATCAGGGCTGGGCCAAGCTGGCGCCGGTGCTGATCCTCACCGTGACCCGAACGACCTTCGCACGCAACGACAAAGATAATCGCGTGCATCAGCACGACCTGGGCCTGGCGGTACAGAACATGGTCATCCAGGCGACCAGCATGGACCTGTTCGCCCACCAGATGCCGGGGGTGGACCTGGACAAGGTCAAGAGCGAATACCAGATGCCTG
>JAJDCW010000210.1 GCA_029260635.1 Phycisphaeraceae bacterium
TGCGGTGATGTCGGCCATGTAGTGGCTGGTGAGGATGATCGACGCGCCGTGCGTCTTGTTGTACTCACGCAGGAACCGCCGCACCGCTGTCTGGGCGTTGACATCCAGCCCCAGCGTCGGCTCATCAAGGAAAAGAATCTTGGGGTGGTGGATCAGCGCGGCCATGAGCTCGCATTTCATCCGCTCGCCCAGCGACAGCTTGCGCACCGGGCGCGTCAGCTCGTCGCTGATCGATAACAGTGACGCGAGGTCGTCGATGCGCTTCTTCGCCTCGGCGTCGGGGATGTTGTAGATCGCCGCGTTGATCCGCAGCGACTCGATCGGCGGCAGGTCCCAGATCATCTGCTGCTTCTGGCCCATCTCCAGCGTGATCTGCTTGAGCAGGTCGGCCCTACGCTTAAAGGGCACCTGGTTCAGCACGCGCACCTCCCCGGCCGTCGGATGGATCAGCCCGGTGAGCATCTTCAGCGTCGTCGTCTTGCCCGCGCCGTTGGGCCCGAGGAACCCGACGACCTCGCGGGGCTCGATCGTGAAGCTGATGTCCTTGACCGCCTCGATCCGCCGGTACTTTCGGTGCATGAAATGGCGCAGCGTCCCCATCATCCCCGGCTGCTTGTCGGCGACATCAAACGTCTTGCTCAGGCTGTCCACCTGGACGGTCGGCATCGTGCGGATGATAACACGGAGTGCCCGTTGAGGGTCACCCTCAATTAATCCGACACGCGATCTTACTCATAGCCCCGCATGAACAGGCGGGGGTCCGCGGGTATTCTTCCGCAGCGATTTAATTCAACACTCGATCACTGATCCGAGTCTTCCGCGTCATCGATCGGCTTCATCGAGCGTTTGCGAGGCTTGGCGAACTTGCGGTCTCGGCCGTAGGTGTCCTTGCGTGTGGCGGCCTGGTGGTTGACCCACTCGATCACGGCGGCGTGCCCGCAGCTCTCCTCGTCGTGATGCAGGTAGTCTCGCACCACGCCCAGCACGCGGAAGCCCTGCTTGATCTGGAACGACAGGGTCGGGTCACCGATCTCGCCGCAGATAATCCGAAGGACGTAATCCTCGGGCGACATCTGGTCCTTGAACTTGCCGTAGTTACGCAGGCGCGCCCCGGCGCGGATACGGCGAAGCTCCAACCGGCGTGTCAGATCGCGCCTTGCTTTGTAGATGATCTTGCCGATGCCCCGCCCCTGCTGGTGCGGGTGGACCATCACATCGGCGCCGTAGAGCGTGTGCCCCTGTGTGTCGTGGTTGGTGAACATCCCGTGGTCGGTGAAGTCGTGCCAGGAGTCGCGCAGGTCGTAGTCGTCCCAAAGCACGATCAGGCTTGCGGACGACCCGACCAGCTTACCCGTGTCCTGGTCCACGGCGACGAGCTGGCCTTGGGGGAAAATGTGCTGGTGCGACTCAAGATGTTTCATCGACCAGGTGCCCAGGTCTGAATAGATCAGCCGGCCCATCTCGATGATCTGGTTGAAATCCTCGGGGGTTGTCTGGCGGATGATGATGTTCGACGGCGGTCGGTGGGGGCTCATAAATTGACGACTTCAAGATTGGAAGTCACCTCGGCTGTGCTCATACTGTCGGTCAGGGGGAGCACGGTCCCTGATTCGCGGGTCTCGACAATTCTATCCATGTCAAGGTCGCCGATCACCATGGATTCCTGGTTGGGGATGCCCTCGGCCAGGATACCGTCGCGGGAAAAGGCGAAGTCGCTGGGTGTCAGGATCGACGCCTGACCGTAGTTCAAGGAGACCGCCGGGACCATCGGCAGGGAGCCGACCGTCCCTGAATGGACGACGTACATCTGGTTCTCGATGGCCCTGGCCTGGGCGCAGTACCGCACGCGGAGGAACCCCTGTCGGTCGTCGGTGCTGCTTGGGACAATCAGCAGGTATGCCCCCTGCCTCGCCGCCGCGCGGACCAGCTCGGGGAACTCGACGTCGTAGCAGATCGTGATCGCGATCTTGCCGATCTCCGTGTCGAAGACCTTCATCTTCTTGTGCGGGCTGATTATCCACTCCTCCTTCTCGAAGCGGGTCATGTGCAGCTTGCCCTGGACGTCCCAGTTGCCGTTGGGGCTGTAGATGTAGCACTCGTTGTAAACGGTCACCTCGTCGGGTGGGTCCATCGCCGGGAGCGTCCCGCCGACGATGTACAGACCGCTTTCATTCGACAGCCGCTTCATCAGCGTGACGATACGCTCCTCGTACTTGGCGAGGTGGCGGATCTGCTCCTTGATCGGCACCTTAACGTTGTTCAGCGTCAGCAGCTGGGCGGTGAAATATTCCGGGAAGACCATCAGCTTGCAGTTATAGTCCTTGGCCGTCCAGACCAGGGATTCGACCTGGTCGGCGAACTGCTCAAAACGCTCGACCGGACGCATGTAGTACTGAAGTGATGCTACGCGGAGTCTACTCATGGCCGCATATGCTACGCATATACGAACACAAAAGACAATCGACCGGCGACCGGCGTCCCTGCTGCGTACCGGTTTGCCCCCCGCTCACACCGCCCGCCGATCCGCCGCCGGCCTTTCGTGCGGGCCCGGTGTCGGCTATAAACATGACCGATGCGAACCAAACGCCACAACGCTATCGGTTACGACCGGGTCAACACGCTGGGTCTGATCCTGTGGCTGGGGCTGGTCTTTGTCCCGGCTTCGGTAGCTTCCGGGCAGACGACAACGCCTAACGTGCAAACCACCGCCGCATCCGATGTCGTCGAGCCG
>JAJDCW010000211.1 GCA_029260635.1 Phycisphaeraceae bacterium
CTGCCTGTCCCCGACGCTGGGCCACCCGGTCGCGCTGGCTTACGTCACCCCCAACGCCTGCAAGGTCGGCGATAAGGTCCTGATCGCCGCCGGCTCCAGCCGTGTCGACGGCGAGATCATCCCGCTGCCGTTTTATAAGCGAAGCAAGTAAGTAATTCGGTTTTAAGTGCAACCGATTAAGCTTATCCGGTCTACCGAAAATTATTTTCTGAGCCAGCGGTATACCCTAGTGCTTCAAGCTCCATCTGCACCTGATCGTCTTCACGCCACCCCGCTGTAACAACCCGGCCCCCGTCATCTTTACGCTCAACACATCGTAATAAAATGTAAGAGCTCTCTGGCGCTCCATGCCTAGCGTTGGTCTGCCTGATATAGCTTGCCACGTCTTCCATCAATAAGGTTGCGAGGTCTGGGTCCTCGTTTATCCACGCGGCAAGGTTCCAGTAAAACCAACGGCACATACTATCGGTGTTGTTGGTTGTAGGCAGAGGATAATCTGCGCATTGATGCCAACTGCTATCGATCAGATTAGATTGCTTTGCCAATTCAAGCAGTTGTGTGCGCTGAGGTTCGGGCATTGAGCTGACAGTAATCGGGATTCCACAAAAACGATATCGAAGGTCGCCGGTGTCGAGCCGTATATCGGCAGAGGATGGCCCGCTAATTGCGATGAGGGTGATCCACACCACCGCAATCAGAGATGCATACCCCAGGTATCGTTTGGTACGAGAGTGCAAGCGGGTCTCCCGATGACACTGCCGGGCAACACAGATAAAACCTCAAGAAATCTTGAGATGCGTTCGTATATGCTACAAAACGTAGTGTTTGTTTGCCAGAAATATCGGATCGGTCACCGCACTCGAATAGATGGGCTTAGAAAAGCGTAGTGCGGCAACACTGGCTTACGCCGAGCGTTTGGCGGCGGACTGCGCGGCGGCGTTGGCCAGGGGGCAGTCGCTGTTGAGCTTGGTGTTGAGCTTGCGTAGCGACTCGGCCTCGATCTGGCGGACGCGTTCGCGGGTGAGGCCGACGTGTTTGCCGATCTCTTTGAGGGTCAAGGGTTCATTGCCGTCCAGGCCGTAACGCAGGCGGAGGATCGTGGCTTCGCGGTCGTCGATGGCGTCCAGCAGGATCGCGATCGTCGCCAGGTCGTCATCCAGCAGGACCTGCTCGTCCGGGCCGAGCGTGCGTTCGTCGCTGAGCATCTCCGAGAGGGTCGGGCCCTCGCCGTCCGCCCCGCTGCCGCCGGTCTGTGGCGGGCGTTGAAAAGCGCGGACGGCCTTGTGAATAATCTTGATCTTCTTGGCGGGCAATTCCATCCGCTCGGCGAGTTCCTGAATGTTGGGCGTTCGACCCAGTTCTTCTTCCAGGTCTCGTGAGGCCCGCTTCCACTTGGCGATCAGCTCGACCATGTAGGCGGGGATGTGGATCGGCTGGACGGCGTTGATCAGGGCACGCTTGATGCCCTGTTTGATCCACCACGTCCCGTAGGTCGAGAAGCGGGCACCCATGTCGGGGTTGAAGCCCTCGACGGCTTTCATCAGCCCGATGTTGCCCTCCTCGATCAGGTCGGTCAGGGGCAGGCCGCGGTTCATGTAGCGTTTGGCGATCGAGACGACCAGGCGCAGATTGGACCGGACCATGTGCTCACGGGACGCCATGCAATTCCGCTCGATGATGTTGCGGCAGAGTTCCTTCTCCTGGTCCGCGGTCAGCAGCGGCGACTCGTCGATCTGCTTGAGGTAGATCTCCAGGCCGCTCTTGACACGTTTACTCGCCATAGCCGTAGTTCCGCCGTGGATCAGCCCTTACGTGGCATTCCGTGGGGCCGGGGGGTATCCGGGGTGCTGGCGGACGCTGCCCCAAACAACAAGGGGTCTTTCACGCCGCTCCGAGGGTAGATTCGGCCTGATCCCCCCACTGCTTAAGCTGTCAGGCGGCCTGTGGGGCTAGAGCGCGTGTTATCGGAAGCGCCAGCCGTTACAGGCCGCGTTAAGATAAAATCCGGTAGCGGGCCGCCAAGGCCAGGCGGGCCGTCCACATGTTTAGCCCGGGCGGCCACGCCCGGTTTGCGCTGCGTGACCGCGGCGGCTAAACGTGACCACTTGGAGCCTGCCCACAGACCCCGGTAAACCCCTGAAACACACCGGACCAGCGGATGAACGTTTTCTTCCATTACGGCGCCTTGGGCGACTTCGTCCTGACCCTGCCGATGCTGCGTCGGCTGGTCGGGCCGGTCACGCTGATCTCCGCCTGGGAGCGGGCGGTGCTGGCCCCCGCCCTGCTCAGTGCGGATCAGAAGGTCACCCCGATGGATATCCAGATGTGGGAGTTCATCCGCCTGCACGCCGAAGGCGGGCCGACCTCGGTCAGCCCGGCGATCGGGGAGCTTTTCAGCGAGGCGAAACACGTCATCAGCTTCGTGAGCACGGGTGAGGATGATTGGGCTAAGAACGTCGCCCGCCTCGCCCCCGATGCCAAGCGCATCTACATCGACCCTCGGCCGCAAGAAGGATTGATCGAACATATCAGCACCTGGCACATCAGGCAGGCGCAGGAACAGGGCCTTGAGTTGAGTGGGCCTGTCGAAATCGAATTAGCCCGTAATCCGGGGGGAGCCGGGGGGCCGATTGTGGTCCACCCGGGCAGTGGTGGTGTCGATAAGTGCTGGCCGATCGAGCGGTATGAGATGCTGGTCCGGGCGTTGCTTGAGCGCGGCACCCCGGTGCTCCCACTATTAGGCGAGGCCGAAGCGGACCGCTGGCCCAAGGATCGGCTGGATCACTGGGTCAGGCAGAAGGGCGCGAAGGTGTTCGGGACGCTGCAGGAACTACATGCTTCACTGGCCGACGCGTCGGGCTACATCGGCAACGACTCGGGGCCCACACACCTGACGGCGCAGATGGGGATACCCACGGTGGCATTATTCGGGCCGACGGACCCGCGGGTCTGGGCACCGGTCGGGCCCAGCGTGACCGTGCTGGCCCCCAACCGCCCCGAGGCGATGGGCTGGCTGGAAGTGCAACAGGTGTTGGATGCCTGCCCGGTTCAGGGCTAACATGCCTTGATGAAGGTGCTTCTCGCCAACCCGCGTGGATTCTGTGCCGGCGTCGAGATGGCGATCCAGACCGTCGAACAAGCGGTCAAGATCGTCGGGACGCCGCTGTACGTCTACCACGAGATCGTCCACAACCGCCACGTCGTCGAGGGCTTTATCGAGCAAGGGGTCGTCTTCGTGGACTCGATCGACGAGGTCCCCGAGAACGCGACCGTCGTCTTCAGCGCCCACGGCGTGAGCCCGCAGGTCCGCCTAAGCGCCAAGCAACGTGGCTGCACCATGATCGACGCGACCTGCCCGCTGGTGACCAAGGTCCACATGGAGGCGTTGCGTTACGCCAGGCAGGGCTACAACATCCTGCTGATCGGGCACGCCGGGCACGACGAAGTCGTCGGGACGGTCGGCGAAGCGCCCGGCGCGATCACGATCGTCGAGTCCCCCGAAGACGTGGCCGACCTCCCGTTTGGACAGGATGACCCGATCGTTTACCTCACGCAGACCACGCTGAGTGTTGACGACGCCAACCGGATCATCACCGCGATCCGTGACCGCTACCCGCATGTAAAAGAACCCCCGACCGAAGACATCTGCTACGCGACGACCAACCGCCAGCACGCGGTGCGCGAACTTGCACCGCAGGCCGACCTGGTGCTGGTCGTCGGGTCACAAAACAGCTCCAACTCCGTGCGCCTGACCGAGATCGCGGAGAACACCGAGCCGGCCGGCACCCCCGCGAAGCTCGTCGATGATGCCAGCGAGATCGACCCCGACTGGTTCACCGGCGTCGGCAGCGTGCTGGTCACCGCCGGCGCATCCGCCCCCGAACACCTGGTCCAGCAGATCGTCCAGAAACTCGTCGACAATTTCGCAGGCGAGGTCGAGCACGCCACCGTCGTCGAGGAAGACATGAGCTTCAACCTGCCCGTGAGTTTACGCGTGCTGGCGGGGAGTTCCGGGACGTAACCTCACGCGCCAAAGCCCGGTCATGCGGCGAAGCCGCTTGGCCGGGGTCCACGTGTGTCGTGTCAAACTGACAAGCCACCCCGGCCAAGGCCCTCCGGGCCATGACCGGGCTTTGTGATACACTCTCATATGAAAGCTTAAATAGGGAGTATGTGATGTCCGACGAAGCGCCGAAGATCATTGTGGACGACGACTGGAAGAGCCAGGCCCAGGCCGAGAAGCAGAAGCTCGCCGACGAGGTCAAGGCCAAGCAGGCCGCCGAAACTCAGAGCAAATCGCCGGGCCATGCGCCGTCGGGCGAAGCAGCCGCCGCACGTGGACAAGGGATGCCGCCCGCATCGTTCGAGGTCCTGATCAGCACGATGGCCACCCAGGCCCTCTTCGCCATGGGCGAGATCCCCGACCCCCAGACCGGCCAACGCATGGCCCACCTGGACCTCGCACGCCATCACATCGACATGCTCGCCGTCATCGTCGAAAAGACCGAGGGCAACCTCAGTAAAGAAGAGTCCGACATGATCGCCACGACCTTGTACGAGCTACGCAACCGCTACGTCCAACTCACGATGTCGCAGCGGCCGACGGCATAAGACCACAAACCGTCTCAGATACAAGCTCATCCAACAGCCGCACCCGGTAGGGTTAGGTTATTCTTTTAGTCATCGCTGCTCATCATTCTGGCGCTATCGGCGATAGCGCTAATAAACATGAACCCTGCAATACATAACACCATACTCATACTGTGTAACAACAAACATTGATTGGTCACTCTTATCCACAAATCGGGTCTGCGCGTTTACGCTCATGTTGTTTGTCCACCATGATGGTAGTGGAGTTGGAGACAATGCATTCGGCCAACGTGTCAGCAATTCCGGGTCATGGTACAGACCAATCGTATCGCTGTATGTTTCGTATTCATTAGGCTTCATCGACACAGAGAAATAATAATCACCACCAAACATTCCTGCATGATCTTCTAACTCAAGAACCTGGGCATCCCGCGGCAGAGAGACACCTAGAAATTTTCTACATTATTCTTGGGCGTAAAATACAGAAAATATGTTGTAATTAAAAATGCAACAATAACGATGCATATCATCATGGCTCGATAGATAATTTTCTTCTGCATCACCCACATCATAGAAATCGAGTGCCGGGCGCCACACTTTGACAGCGCACGCTGCAAAGTGTGTCCCGCTTGAATCTTCACACCAACTTCGCACACTTTGCCCTTCGGGTAAAAGTGTGGCACCCGAAACGAGTAATCTTACTTTCTACTCCGTGCCTCCGTGCCCTCCGTGATAACCACACTCACCGACTACTGGCGTTATTCGGCAATTAATAACTCCCGCCCTTCCGGGCGGGTCTACTTTTGTTGCAATCGGTTGAGGATTGTTTATTTTCCCGCCGCGGCGTCGGGCTTCTTCGGCTTAAACATCTTAAACAGCTTCTTGATCGGGTCGTAGTACTCGTCGACGACGCGTTCCTTCAGGGGGATGATGGCGTTATCAGTGATGGTGATGTGTTCGGGGCAGACCTTGGTGCAGCACTTGGTGATGTTGCAGTAGCCCAGGCCGTTGTCGTCCTTGAGGTCGCCCAGCCGGTCCTCGGTGTCCAGCGGGTGCATCTCGAGCTGGGCGTTATGGATGAAGAAGCGTGGGCCGATGAACTCTTCGTGCTTGTGGTGGTCACGCAGGACGTGGCAGACGTCCTGACAGAGGAAGCACTCGATGCACTTGCGGAACTCCTGCACGCGGTCGACATCTTCCTGGACCATGTTCCATGTGCCATCCTCGTTGTCGGGCTTGCGGGGCTTGAAGGGCTTGATCTTCTTCTTGACCTCGTAGTTCCAGCTGACATCGCAGACCAAGTCGCGGATCAGGGGGAAGGCCTGCATCGGTTCGATGGTGACCGGCTGGTCGGTCGGCAGGTCTTCCATGCGTGTCATGCACATCAGGCGGGGGTTGCCGTTGACCTCGGCGGAGCAGGAGCCGCACTTGCCGGCCTTGCAGTTCCACCGGCAGGCCAGGTCCGGGGCGCTCTCGGCCTGGATCTGGTGCACGGCGTCGAGCACGACCATGCCTTCGGTGATGTCGGTCTGGTAGTCCTTGAACTCGCCGGCGTCCTTGTTGCCGCGCCAGACCTTGAAAGTAACCTGGGGCATTACTTGTTCTCCTCGATGATCTGGGCCAGGTCCTCACGGATCGGCGGGATGGGGACGCGTTCGATCTGCATCTGCCCGTCGGGACCCTTGCGGACGACGTTGTTGCCCTTGGCCTCTTCTTCTGATTTGTCGGGGTGGTCCAGCCGCGTGTGAGCGCCGCGTGATTCCTTACGGTTCAGCGCCGACAACGCCGAGGCCTCGGAGACGGTCAGCAGGCAACGCAGGTCCAACGCGGTGTGCCAGCCGGGGTTGAAGTCGCGGTTCACGTCGGCGGAGGCGTGCTCGGCGCGGGCCTTGAAACCTTCGAGTGCTTCGAGCGCCTCGCCCAGCTCTTTCTCTTCGCGGACGATGCCGACCTTGTCCTGCATCATCACTTGGAGGTCGCTCTGGATCGTAAAGGGGTTCTCGGCCTTGTCGCCACGATCAAATGGCGCCTCGGCCCAGGCGGCGATCTGCTGGATCTGATCGTTGTTGACCGAGCCTGCGCCGTTTTCCTTGGCGTATTTAGATGCGTATTCGCCTGCTCGCTTGCCGAAGACGACCAGGTCACTTAGCGAGTTGCCGCCGAGGCGGTTAGCGCCGTGCAGGCCGGCGGCACATTCACCGGCGGCGAACAGGCCCGGGACGGTGGACATCTGCGTGTCGCTATCGACCTTGATGCCGCCCATGACGTAGTGCGTCGTCGGGCCGATCTCCATCGGCTCCTTGGTGATGTCCAGCCCCGCCAATTCCTTGAACTGGTGGTACATGCTGGGGAGTTTTTTCTTGATGTGGGCTTCGGCGTCCTTGATGTGCTCCTTGATCCACGCGATGTCCAGGAACACGCCGCCGTGCGGGGAGCCTCGGCCCTCTTTGACCTCGCGGACGATGCAGCGGGCGACGTGGTCGCGCGTCAGCAACTCGGGTGGACGGCGTGCGCTCTTGTCGCCGGTCACGTAACGCCAACCCTCTTCCTCGTTATCCGAGGTCGAGCTTGTGTAGGCGTCGGGGATGTCGTCGAACATGAAGCGACGGCCTTCGCTGTTGGTCAGGATGCCGCCCTCGCCACGGACGCCCTCGGTGACGAGGATACCTCGCACGCTGGGGGGCCAGACCATGCCGGTCGGGTGGAACTGGATAAATTCCATGTCTACAAGATCGGCCCCGGCGTTGTAGGCTAGGCTGTGGCCGTCGCCGGTGTATTCCCAGCTGTTGCTGGTAATCTTGAAGGCGCGGCCGATCCCGCCGGTCGCCATGACGATGGCTTTGGCCTTGAAGAGGATGAACCGGCCGTGCTCGCGCTCGTAGGCAAACGCGCCGACGACGCGGTCGCCGTCTTTTAATAGATCGATGATGGTGACTTCCATGTGGACGTCGATGCCCTGATGGATGCCGTGGTCCTGGAGCGTGCGGATCATCTCGAGGCCCGTGCGGTCGCCGACGTGGGCGAGCCGCGGGTACTTGTGGCCGCCGAAGTTACGCTGGAGGATCTTGCCGTCCTTCGTGCGGTCCATGACGGCACCCCAAGCTTCCAGCTCCTTGACCCGGTCGGGGGCTTCCTTGGCGTGCAGTTCGGCCATCCGCCAGTTGTTCAGGTATTGCCCGCCACGCATGGTGTCGGCGAAGTGGGTGCTCCAGCCGTCGCGGTCGTCGACGTTCGCCAGCGCCGCGGCCATGCCGCCTTCGGCCATGACGGTGTGGGCCTTACCTAAGAGTGACTTGCAGATCAGCCCGCAAGACACACCGCTGCCGGCCGCCTCGATCGCCGCACGCAAGCCCGCGCCGCCTGCACCGATCACCAGCACGTCGTATTCGTGAGTCTTGAACTCTCGCATCTTAGAACAGTCTCCAGTCGGACCAGATGCCCATCGCGCACATCCGGATATAGAAGTCGGTGAACCCCACCCAGATCAGGCTCGTCCACGCCCACTTCATGTGGTTGCGGTTCAGGCAGCTGACGCACTCGTAGGCCTTCTTGCCCGTGGGGACTTTGGAGAGGTGGTCGTGCTTGCCGCCGGCGAAGTGGCGGGCACAGTGGCAGCCGAAGGTGTAACCGCCCAGCAGGATCACGTTCAATGTCAGCACCAGCGTGCCGACGCCCAGCCCGAACTCGAGCTGGCCGGTCGCGGCGGCTTCGTTATACGACAGATTTGTGCCTGCCGGAGCGTGCCAGAGCGCCACCCAGGCGTCGTACGCCAGGATGAAGATGTAGACCGCCGCGGCGTAGAAGAAGTATCGGTGGATGTTCTGAATAAGCAGCGGCCAGAAGTTTTCGCCCCGGAAGCTGTTGCGTGGCTCACCCACCGCGCAGTTGATCGGGTCCGCCCAGAAGGCTTTGTAGTACGCGCCGCGGTAGTAGTAGCAGGTCAGCCTGAACCCGGCGGGGAAGATCAGGATGATCAACGCCGGCGACAGCATCCACCCCGGGACCCACGAAGGCTGCAACGCGGAAGGCCAGGCACCGAACCACGAGTGGTGAGACATGTGGGCGTCCGCCCCGAGCGTCTCGGCCTTGATCGCGGCCTGCGTCGGGGCCTCGAACAGCAGCGGCGAATACATCGGCGACAGGTAAGCCCCGTGCTCGTAATTCGACGCCTGGAACGCGGCCCAGTTGGCGTAAATGATAAACGCACTCAGCCCCAGGAACACCACCAGCGGCTGCAACCACCAGGCATCCTTACGGCTCGTCTGGCCCATCTTACGCTGCTGCGGGAGCGATAAGGGCGTTTGACTCATGACATCCACTCCAATCTGAAACGGTCTGGCATAGTAGGCCATATTAGCAAAAAGACAAGATCGTGCGCTGTATGAGAGCGGGGCCGATAAGGGTCCACCACCCCGGGATTTAACTGTGCACAAGGTCATCCTGCCGAGGCTGAAATCCGGCGCAGAAATATCCACACGCCAACGATACACCGCACCGTCAGTCGGACGCAGGATGGGGATCTGAGTAGCTAGATTTACAAGGGCCTGACACCGACCATGACCGAGACTACACACCACAGCAGCAGGCTCGCGGGCTCGGGGATAGTGGCGTGGGTCGTGGGCGGGGTGCCGGCGTTCCAGTTGGCGAGCACGGCGTTGAGGTCGTCGATCCCCACAAACCCATCGCCGCTAGCGTCCGCCAACGGGTCGCCCGGCGGGATGGCCTGGTTCCAGTTGGCCAACACGAGGTTCAGATCGGTGATGCCGACGAATCCGTCGCCGTCGAGGTCGCCTTGGATGGCCGTGACCAAGGCGGTGATCTGGGCGAGCCCGAGGTAGGCGAACCTGCCGGTCCCGTCGGGGCTGACGGCGACATCGATCACCAGCGAGCCATCCAACTCAGGAGTGATATTCTGGAAGACGATCTCGTTGGCGATGTTGTCGGAGACTTCCAGGTCCTGCCAGGCGCCATCGACGGTGTAGCGTGTCAGTCGCCCCAGGCCGCCGTCGTCGCCGGAGCGTGCGGCAAAGAGGGTGACATCGTATTCTCCGTTGGGGTCAAGCCCGGTGAATGTGACCTGCCCGGGATTGAGCAGCCCCTGGGTGTGGTCGGTGAATGAGCCGGCAAAGAAGCTGTCGGTGGAGGCGTTGCCGGGGTAGCCCAGCGTGTTGCCGGGGATGCCGGCGACATTGACGCCGCCGAACCCGTCGGTGACACCGATGTCTACCCCGGTGACGGTGCCCCCGTCGTCGACGAGGTTAACCGCGGAACCGCTTACGGCTTCGGTGATGTTGTTCCAATTCCCGGCGGTGGTTGAGGCGGAGGAGCCAAAGTCGATCAGAAGCGACGCGCCGGGGGCTGGTGGTCCCGGGGACGTGCCGCCGGGCCCGCCGGGGGTGGTCTTGCCTGTGGTGGCGTCGGCGAATGACTGAAGCACGGCGGCGTCGGCCGGGGTGGCGACCAGGCTGGTCAGGCCGACCGCGGAACGGTCGTAGATCATCGAATAGAGCACCGCGGCGTTGAGGTATCGGCCGTTGTTCCCGGCGTGGTAGTCGTCGGTGCCGTGGAGCCGGATGGTGCCGCCGGAGTCCAGGTAATCCTCCCAGGCGTCCCCCACCGGCGCGACCGTGACGTCCGTCGTGACCAATGATGTCGAGTTGGCGGGGATGAAGTTTTCGGCGGCGTCGTTGTAATGCGTGCGCAACTGCGCCTGCATCTGCACGCGGTCGGTGAAAGTAGCGGGATAGATCGAGTGGTCCGGATGGCGTGCCCATGTCTCGTAGAGCAGCACCTGTGCGTCTGGGCTTGTGGTTTTCACGCGGTCGTAGAGGAACGTCGCATCGGTTTTAAAGGCAAACGGGTTGCCGGCGTTGTCGGTCGGGCGCGTGCTGAAGTCCTGGAGGACAACGTAGTCCCAACCGCCTGTGTCGATCGCGTTGAGTGTGTCGGGGTTGGTCGAATGGAACCCAAGCGTGACCCCGCCGGGCGCGACGAACTGCGTGTTGGGCGTGGTCCAACCGGCGTCGGTCGCCAGGTCCCCGACCATATCGGGGATCGGGCCCTGGTGCGTGAAGCTGTTTCCGATGAACAAGAGATTCAGCGGGTCATCCGCGCGGACGGGAGCGCTAAGCGCCATAGAGACAAATAAGCCAACAGTCACAAGGCATCGAGTCAGACGGGTCCGGAACATCTGGCCTCCAAGTTTACACATCGGTTAAATCGCTGACGCCGGGAAACCCGCTGCAGCGGGCGGATGTACAGCCGACGGTAAAGACCATAGTGTACCACCGACACCCACATATACCAGACCAAAAGACTGCTATTCAGGGGTAATAACGGCTTGTTCTGGCGTAAAAACAATACCGGCCTTTCACCGGAGTTGCCGGTTTCATACCCATCCGTGACGACAATGCCTTATAAACCTGAACGGTAGATCACCCTGCTCGGCAGAAAACGTCCGGAGCCTGACGCAAATAATTCCAGGGGGTGATTGAATCGACCACCTCATATCTTTCCGCTATTGGCAAGATCGGCATTGAGTTGAGCTTGATATGCGGTTTTGGTTTTTTCGTTCACCTTACAAGCGTCCGCATAAAACACGGCCCCCAAGGCTTGACGTGTGCGATCTGATGTCGAGTTGCCGTCCGCCATATGTATCGTCAGTGAATGATGCGCTATCAGATGGCCGGCCTTACATGGGTGGCTCAGTAAATTGGTAAGGTCTTGTTCCGTACCGAAATCCAGCATGCCCTGTGAGAAACCCAACGTTTCAGTGCGCCCGTGCCACCGCATGCCGTGACGGTGTGAACCCTGTACATACTTGACGCACCCCTGCTCAGGCTCAATATCTTCTAAAGCGATCCAGATGGTAACCGCGTGGTTGGGGGTCAGGTGAAAATAAAACCCGTCCTGGTGGGGTGGTGTGGGTTGGCCCACATTAGGGGGCTTATTGAAATACTGCATGTTGATTGGGTTAACATCCTCACGCAGTACGATCCGGGCAAGCATGGGTAGCGGGCCGTCGGCCATCATCTCCTCGAAATACGCATCGCGTTTACAGATATTCTTAATCTGTTTGAGCGTCGACCGATCGGCTTTATCCTCGTAGTAAGCATCGGAAGCAGGCATATGCGGGACGATTTCCCGGATGAAACGGTCTTTTGCTTCGATGAGTATTTCAAGCTCTTTGCCCGTATAGAACCCCGGGATGGAAACATAACCATTGAGATGAAAAGCTTGCGCCAGACGATCCGCGTGTTTTCCCAGGTAAGCCGTAGAATAACTCATAACGATGCCTTTTTGTTAAGATGATGACTTAATAATACCTTTAAGCATGTTAATCAGTGTTTTTCCTCATTCAATTGTATAATATGATGATTAGTTGGTGGTATTGATGGCTATAGTCGATTTCCTTAGACACGGGTACGGGCGGTTCGATGGCAACGGCGTGATTGGCCCTGCCTGTTGGGCACACAGCGACCTGCTCTGGGTGCATAGCGGGCGCATTACACTGCTGATAGATGACGCCCCGGCTGAATCTTTGCAACGAGGGCAGGGCGTACTCATCCAGCCAAACACGCCTTTCCGTGGCCAAGCCGTTTCAAACACGGTGCGGGCATCGATACAACACTTCCAGATCAGTCCTGATGTTGATGCGGGTGTTCTGCCCGAGCCCTTGCGACGCCAGCAAAACGTGCCGCCGGGCTATTCCCGATATGAAGCAACGGATGCCGATGACGTTGACGACATGATCGACGAAGCCATGCGACTCGCCGCGATGCCGATGTCGGCTATGGTGTCAGCGCTACGTATCGCACAGCTGACACTAATCCTAGGCAAGTTGGCGTTAGCCAAAGAACTGCAACCCGGGCATGGGCCTCACCGTGATCGCCTGGAGGCTCTGCTTCGGTCGATACGAGAACACCCGAATCGCAAGTGGACATTGCAACAGATGTCCGAACATATGGGCACGTCCGCGAGTCACTTCCGCGCGGTGTTCCGAGATCAACTGGGTGTATCGCCCGGCCAATTCCAACAGCACGTGCGCATGACAGAAGCAGCCCGTTTGTTATGCGAAACTGACGAGCCAATCAAATCTATCGCAGGACAACTGGGTTACTTCGACCTCTCACACTTCTACCGGCAGTTCCAGGCTATCCACGCGCAGACACCCTCTATCTACCGAAATACGATGCGGCCCGACGCCTGATCTCGTAAGCCAACACAAGCAACACGATTGTTTGCCTTTCATCCACACAGCACTTTTCAATATCCGTAGTTAACTCCCTACGAATCTTGCGTAAAGGCGCGGTGGATACCGTTCAAATACCATTCCGACCAAATGATAAGGCATCGACATTAAACAGAGACAAAACACAACACCGGCCTTTCGACCGGTGTTGCTTATTCATACCCATCCGTGGTGATGATGTTGTCTTAGGCGGCGCGACGGCGTGTCGTGCTGCCGGTGGTCCGCTTAAATTTGTAGGACTTGGCCTTGGCGCCGGTGGTCTTACGTGTCTTTGCCTTCGTGGCGGTCTTGCGGGCCTTGCTCTTGACCGAAGCAGCCTTGCGGGTCTTGGCCTTGGTGGCCGAGGTCTTGCGGGCCTTAGGCTTCGCGGCCGACTTGGACTTGGACTTGGTTGCGGTTTTGCGGGCCTTAGCCTTGGTCGTGGAGGCCTTGCGGGTCTTAGCCTTCGCAGTGGTCTTACGAGCCTTGCTCTTGGTCGCCGACTTGGCCTTGGCCTTAGTCTTGGACTTCGTAGCGGCCTTACGGGTCTTAGCCTTGGTGGCTGTCTTACGGGCCTTGGACTTAGCCGTGGTCTTGCGTGCCTTGGACTTGGTGGCCGTCTTGGACTTCGTCTTGGTCTTAGGCTTAGCTTTTGCCTTGGTCTTCGTCTTGGACTTGGACTTGGTGGCTGGCTTACGGGTCTTGGCCTTGGCCGAGGTCTTGCGCTTCTTGGCGGTGGTGCTCTTACGCTTCTTGGCGGCGGTGGCCTTCTTGGCCTTGGCCTTCGCGGCGGCGAGCTTACGGGCCTTGGCGCGGGCGGCGGCAAGCTTGGCGGCCTTCGCCTTCGATGCCTTGGCCTTGGTGGCACGGGCCTTAGCGGCCTTGATCTTCGCGGCCTTCGCCTTCGCAGCCTTCACCTTAGCGGCGCGGGCCTTAGCGGCTTTTGCCTTGGCGGCCTTGGCGGCGGCGGCCTTGCGGGCCTTCACCTTTGCGGCGGCGATCTTTGCGGCCTTGGCCTTGGCAGCCCTCAGCTTGGCGGCTTTAGCGGCCTTGGCCTTGGCGGCGGCAGACTTGGCTTTCACAGCCGGTTTACGGGTCTTGGCTTTCGCCGTGGTCTTGCGAGCCTTGCTCTTGGTGGCCGTATTGGCCCTCGAGGTGCTCTTGCGGGTGGTGCTTGCCATATAGGAAGCCTCTCTGTCACTATGAACTATTGAGCTTTCACCTACGCGGTGTGCTCCGGAATCTGTTTGCAAATACTTCTTGGATGCGAAGCAAACATCGTCTAGACGCCCATCTTTATTGACACTTATGAAAGTATTGGGGGGCAGAACGTATTATGGGACCGCACGGTTCTGGCACAGGCGCGCGACTTTAACGCCACGGCATGTCATGGCGTGTGAAGCACTTACGATTCCAGGCAAACGGATTCCCCGGGTAAATAGCGAGAAGACGTTCGAAAATATTTTTTTCTGCGAAACGCGCAAAAACGCTAACTACTTCGCGGAACTGACGACGCGCGGCTGGCAGAACTGTCGATGGCCGTCGCGCGAGGCGTGGTAGCCATAGCCGGATTGGCGTGCGCCGACCCAGGGTGCGCCGCAGGCACCGCCGACGGACTTGTTGATGCCAATCATCCCCGCGGTGAGTCTACGGGCGACGCGCTCGGCGTGCTGGGGTTCGCCGAAGACGACCGCGCCCAGGCCGAACTCGGTGTCGTTGGCGAGCGTGACTGCTTCATTCTCATCATCCACCGCGATCACGCAGGCGACCGGGCCGAAGGTTTCAGTGCGTGCGATGTCCATGTCGTGGGTGATGCCGGTGAGGACGGTGGGCATGACGAAGTTGCCGTGGTGCCCGGCATTGCCAAAAGCCACCGTAGCCCCGTCGGCGACGGCCTGTTCGATCTGATTCAACACGTGGTCGCGCTGGGTCGCGTTGACCATCGGGCCGAGCGTGTTGGCTTCGTCAAGCCCGTCGCCGACCAGGACCTCGGCGCTGGCTTTTAGAAGCTCATCCATAAACGGCTTCTCGATGGACGTGGGCACGTAGACCCGCTCGGTGCTGACGCAGACCTGCCCGGCGTTGCGGAAGCTATTGGCGGCGGCGAAACGTGCGGCGGCGGGCACGTCCGCATCTTCCAACACGATCAGTGGGTCTTTCGAGCCCAGTTCCAGGATCACGCGCTTCAGCCCCGAACTCGCGGCGGCCATGATGTGCTTGCCGGTCTCGCGCGAGCCGGTGAAGCAGATCAGGTCTACCTGCGATGCGACCAGGGCCTTGCCCTGATCGTCCTTGCCGTGCACGACCTGCAAGACACCCGCCGGCAGCAATTCATTTAAAAGATCGACGTAGCGCTGGGCCACCACTGGGGATTCTTCGGAGGGCTTGAGTACGACCGCGTTTCCCGCCATCAGCGCCGGCAACACCAGCCAGTGCGGCATCATCAGCGGGAAGTTCCAGGGCGTGATGCAGGCGCAGACACCGAACGGGTCGTAGTAGATCGTGGACTGCGTGCTGCCGTCATCGAGCTTCTCGGGGGTCAACGCTTCCACGATCGCGTCCAACTCGTGGCCCAACCGCCCTACCGTCGCGGCGACTTCGCCCTGGGCTTCCTTGATGGGTTTGCCCATCTCACGTGTGATCAGCTTCGCCAACTCGTCGGCACGATACTCGATGAGTTTGCCCAAAGGCTTGAGTACGTCTCGACGCTGCTCCAACGACAACGCGCCCCAGGCCACCTGTGCATTTCGCGCCCGGGTCACGACCGCCGGAACCTGACCGCCGGGTGTGACCGCGACCTCGCCGACTATGGAGCCGTCGAAGGGGTTGATCGAGGCGAGATTGCTTTGGGTCTGGTTGGTGGTGGATGGGGTCATGTGTTGGTTCTTGTTATGCCGGGGTCATGTGACCAATCAGGCCGTTGACTTCGTGCGACCCCCCCGGCAAAGCCGGGGCTGAGGGATCAGATCATCCTAAGCAACACGTTTCGATGAACAGCGTGCTATTCGACTACGCGTTTGGCAAACGCAAATCCCCTGTCACGCTTGGATTCATAGGCCGGGTCATCGGGGTCGAGGCTGCCGATGCGCACGCCGGGGCCGCCGGACTCCAGATACTGATTGTCGCCGAGGTAGATCGCGGTGTGACTGATCTTGCCACGCGAACCCATGAAGAACATCAGGTCGCCGCGTTGCATACCCTCGCGGTGGTTTCGTGTCGCGGTGAGCCTGCCGACCAGGGCCTGCTGGTCCGCATCGCGCGGTAGAACCACGCCGATATGCGAATAGGCAAACCGTGTGAGGCCGGAGCAGTCGATCCCCTCTGGAGTCGTGCCGCCCCACTTGTACGGCGTGCCCATCAAAGTCGAACCGGCCTTGATCGCCGGGTCGGTTCTAAGGTTCTTATCTACGGGCATCGATTGGACCAGGCTTTCGGTGTCGATCCTTTCGATATCCGCCCCACGGATATAACCGACGTACCCGTCCCACCCGTGGCAATAGTAAAAACCGTCTTCGGCCTGGCGTAATAGGAAGACCACATCGCCGCGTTTAGATTGAGTCAATGTTTCGCTGCGGCTGTCCGGGGCTTGATACAGAAAGGTGTTGGCCGCCGACACCAGGGCGAAGGGCTCGTCTCCCAGCTCAGGCACGGGCATCTGTACGATCTGGTCATTCACCGGATCGAAACCGAGCGTCGCCAGGTAATTGGCGATCGCTGCACGGTGTTCGTGGTACTCAACATACCCCGTGAGTACGACTTCGCTGCGTTGTGCATCCCAATAGGCCTGGACATCGAACGCGATCTGACGCCTGTCGTTCAAGGCCTTGGACTCGAAGTGCGCCATGTATAGCGCAAGTTTCTCAGGCGACCCTTTTAATCCGGGCTCGACGCCGCCGGCGATGCGCTCGAAGAACAACTGCGTGCGCGATTTTCCATCCACGCCCATCGGCATGCCCCGGCGGATCTCGTTGGTCTGTTTCGGTTCCATAGGCTCCGATGATTCCGAGGCTCCCGCTACGCCGGACGCCGACACCGCCAGACAGGCACACACCACAAATAAACCCACAAACGACCAATTAAGCCCGATCCCCAGGCAAGTTGTCATGCGGAAACTCCTCAAAAATAAAAGAACTTTTTTTATCTCTGTTAACCGTGCTTACTTATGATAGCGACCGTCATAATCCGCCCAGAATGCCCATCTACACAGGTTATACAAAACAGTTTTTTTCTAGGCTTTCTTCGGGGCGTAGTCGATAATATAGTTTAACAGGACGAGCCCCTCTCCGCCGTCCTACAAGGAGTCATGCCATGTCTGGGGACTTGAAGCTGTCATCCATCCGCCCGCTGGTGCGTTACGTCGACGCCGACCAGGCCGTGATCGACACCCACTTTATCACCGCCGGCTCGATCCCCAACGCCACCGCCGGGTTCACCGGCGAAGCCGAGGTCCATATCACCATCGAGGGCTTCGACGGGTTCCGCGACGAGGGGCAGACACGCACCCCCGTGCGTGACGGCGAGGGCTCGGTGCGTTTCGAGGTCGTATGCCCGCAACGCTGGTGGCCCGCGGGCATGGGCGATCAGCCGCTATACAACCTGACGCTGAGCCTGATCGCGGGCAACAACGTGATGGACCAACGCTCGACCACCGTAGGCCTGACCAGCGTCCGCCAGGACACGCTTGAGGCGGAAGATGAAGTACCAAGTTTTCTGGTCAACGGCCGACGTTGCGAGATCCATAGCGTGATCATGGTCGATCGTGTTGATGAAAACACCCTGCTGCCCGCAACCGGTGATTCATTGCTGCTGGTGCGCGACCACTACGGCCCCGAGCTGCTTTATGAGGCCGCCGACCGCGCCGGGGTGCTGCTGGTCCAGTCCGTGCCGATCAGCGCCCAGGGCAGACCCAGCGAAGAGGTCATCAAGGAAGTCGACCGCCTCGCGGCCCATCCCTGCCTGGCGGGCTGGTTTGTCGGCCACCTGGGCGACGCACGCGAGCTTGTTTCCAGCCGAATCAAGGCACTGGACCCGACACACACGGTCTTCGAGCGTTTCCCCGACCCCAGTTCCAGCCTGTCATAAACCTTGGCAGCGTGAACATATTTCCATCGGCGTGAGTAAGATACGGTGATGAACACTCTACTCACCGCTACGCTGATCCTCTGCACGTTTACCGCCTGCTCGGCCCAGTCGACCGAGCCGGCCGCCCCCGCGACCGCACCGGCCAGCCAGCCCGCTGCGTCGCAACCCGAAACACGGCCCGCCGCAGCATCTCAACCCGAGGCACCGCAGAGCCAGCCCGATGAAAATTCGGCTGAAATCTGGCTTGAGCGCATCGAGGCCGCCGCAGGCGGTGTCACCACGCTGACCGCCAAACTGCGTTACGACCGTAACCAGCTCTTGTTGGGTGACGAGCAGCGCCGCTTCGGCACGCTGGTCTACCAAGCCGGCCCGCCGCCGAAGTTTGAGGTCCACTTCGATAAGAAGTTCGTCGATGGTGCCTGGTCCCAACCCGATCTTTACTACATTTATGACGGGCAGTGGCTGCTGAAGCGCGACCACGAGAACAAGGCCGCGGTGCGCTACCAGCTCGTGCCCGACGACGGGGCAGACGCCCCGGACAACCCCGTCCCCCGCGAGATGGAACTCGGTGAGGGTCCGTTCCCGATCCCGTTGAACCTCAAGAAGGACCGAGTGCTCGCGCGGTTTGATGTCCTGGTCAAGCCCGGGCACGAGGACGACCCGGATAACAGCGTGCACCTGACGCTGACACCGAGGGAAGGGAACGAAACCGATCTGGCTGTGATTGATTTGTGGTTCGACCGTGAGACATTGCAGCCGGTGTCCGTGTCCACACTGGACGAATCCGACACGCAGACCGTGGTGCATCTGAATGAGACCGAACTCAACGCCGAACTCCCGGAGCAGACGTTTGATACGGCCTTGCCAACCGAGCCGGGCTGGCAGACGGATGAGAACCGGATCGCTGAAGATAATGAGTAATACCGCTACCCTAGAATTTTGCGTGTGATCCCCCGGCAGAGTCGGGGGCTGAGGGACAGCAGACCGCCGAAGTATTAAGGCAAGGCACCGATGAGTTGATCGATCTGTCCGACGGTGTTGTAGAAGTGCGGGCTGATGCGCAGCCGACCCTCGCGCAGGGCGATGATGATCTTCTGCTGCTCCAGATCATGCACGATTTTTCGGTGGTATTCTGCTCCACCCAGCCGTTCCGGGGCGTTGAAGATCACGATGCCGCTGCGTTCATCCGGGTCGGTGCGTGGCGTGAAGGTGTCATAGCCCTTCTCGGCCGCGCCCTCGCAGAACCGGGTGGTCAGTGCATCCACGCGTTGCCAGACACTTTCGATACCAACTTCTAATAGCAGGTCGATGCTGGCTCCCATGCCGTGGATGCCGGGGATGTTCCAACTGCCGGGCTCGAAGCGTCGGGCGTCGGGCTGGAATTCGAAGTTGTAGTCGCCGTAGTTCTGGGCATCGACCATGTTCATCCACCCGACCACGGAAGGCCGGACCAGACGACACAACTCCTCACGGCAGTAAAATATCCCGCAACCCTCCGGTCCGAGCATCCACTTGTGACCGTCGGCGGACAGGAAGTCGATCCCCATCGCCTGCACGTCCACCGGCAGCACGCCGACGCTCTGGATCGCATCGACACACAGATACCCCCCCGCCATGTGGGCCATCTCGCTGATCGGCTTGAGGTCGATCCGGTGTCCGGAGGCGTACTGAACATGTGAGATTGAGACGACGCGCGTGTGGTTGGTGATCGCGTCACAGATATCGCCGACCTCGATCCGCCCGTCGGGCCGCTGCTTGACCTCGATCAGTTCGACGCCCAGCCGTTTGAGATTCTCCCAGGGGTAGCGGTTAGCGGGGTACTCCACATCGGTGATGACGATGTTATCGCCCGGCTCGAAATCCAGCCCGTTGGCGACCAAAGACAGGCCGGACGACGTATTTGGGGTAAAGGCGATCTCCAGATGGTTCTCCGCGTTGATCAGCTGGGCGGCGGCCTTCTTGACCTGGATGGCCCGCTTGTACCAGCCGGCATCGACATACGCGATCGATTCGGCCTGGGCGGCGTAGGTCCGGAAAGCCTCCGCAGCAGGACCGCTGATCGGGGCGACCCCGGCGTGGTTGAAAAAGACCATCTCTTTCAAGACCGGAAACAGGTCGGAGTAATCCTTCTGCATATCATTCATGGGAAGAGCCGATCATAGGTTCAGTAAGTACAAGAACGTTACCCGGACACACACATGATAAAACTTAACTTCAAGACTTGCCTGATGCTCGCGTTGCTGGCAGGCCTGTGTGGTCCGGCCGCTCAAGCCGCTCAGCCGGAGGCCCCCGTTTCCGACCTGCTCCCGCCGATCAAACCCTCGGCGATGGTGCAAGCGCTGATCGATGACGAGCTGAATAACAAAGCGTCCCGAGTGGACCTGATGATCTTCCACGGGCGGTGGGACGCCCTGCCCGACGAAGCGGAACTCACCGTGGACCAGCGAGCGACACTGGCGCTGCTGCGTTACGATCTGGATGCGCCGATTTTCCAGGATGAAACGGTGGACGTGCTGCTGCGTGCCCGCGCGGCCTTGGAACGGGGCGAACCGGATCAAGCGGTGATGCTGCTATCCGATCAGGGCTCGGCGCTGGTGGCACTGTTTCTTTCCCAAGGCTACGAACAACTCGGCCAGACCGCGCAGGCGGTGGCGGTGTTGTCGCCCTGGCGTGACCGCCTGCGACGTGACGAGATCAACGACCCGGTCGAGCTGACCGCCGCGGCGCAGGGGCTGGCGGCGTTGGCCCGCCTGCAGGGCAGGCCGGCGCAGGACTATCAGCTTGTTCTGAACCTGCTTGGCCGGGTACGGCAGGAGCTTGACCCGGGGTATTGGCCGGCGCTGATCGCTGAGGCCGACCTGCTGATCGAGAAAGACAACACCAGGGAAGGCGTCGAAGCGCTGACCGCGGCATTGGAGTTGAACAGCAACTGCGTCGAGGCCTGGGCACAGCTCGGTCGGCTGTCGGTCCGTGGTTACGCTTTCGACCGGGCCGGCGCGGTAGCCGAGA
Source organism: Phycisphaeraceae bacterium (assembly GCA_029260635.1). GTDB lineage: Bacteria > Planctomycetota > Phycisphaerae > Phycisphaerales > Phycisphaeraceae > JAJRRS01. Next base: position 20,912 of record JAJDCW010000211.1, read on the forward strand.
AGCTCCGAGAGATCAACCCGACCAATCCGGCCGCCGACCTGATTGAGACACGCAGCCTGTTACAGCAACGCGACGTCGCCGGGGCACGGGCCTTGATCGAGGCGAATCTGTCGCGTTACCCGGGGCACCGTGAGTTTTTAGCGTTAAACGCCGCCGCAATCGCATTGACCTACGACCGTGAAGCGACCCACGAGGCGATCCGGCGATTCGAGCAGGTCTCGCCGGGCAATCCGCTGGCGGCTTACACCACCGGTGTATATCTCTCGACCGCCAGACAATACGAAGAAGCCGAGGCGATGCTGCGTGAAGCGGTCGAGCTATCACCGAACTGGCCGACGCCAAGGATCGAGCTGGGACTGCTGCTGATGCAGGCGGCACACGATGAGGATGCCCAGAAGGAACTCACCGCCGCGACCCGGCTGGACCCATTTAATAAACGAGCCGCCAATCAATTGGCCATGCTCAACGACCTGCTGGCGTACGATCGGATCGAGACCGAGCACTTCCTGATCCGTTACAAGCCCGGCATCGACGAAGCTCTGGCGCGGGACATGCCCGACAAACTCGAAGCGATCTACCGCGAGATCACCTCGGCGTTTAACCACCAGCCCGAACGGACCACGCGCATCGACCTGATGCCGAATGAGCAGCACTTCGCGGTGCGCATCACCGGGATGCCGGAGATATGGACCATCGCCGCGGCGACCGGCGACGCGATCGCCATGACCCCGCCACGCGAGGGCCCCGGGCAGCACGGCGGGTATGACTGGCCCAACGTCGTCCGCCACGAGTTCGTCCACACCGTCACGCTCGACCAGACGCGCAACCGCATCCCCCACTGGTTCACCGAGGCCTGCGCCGTGTCGCAGGAGACCGCCGGACGGTCGTATGACACCTGCCGGCTGCTCGCCGAGGCGTTGCAGAAGGACAAGCTGTTTGCACTGGACCAGATCAACTGGGGGTTCATCCGGCCTAAGGCCCCCACCGATCGGCCGTTGGCCTATGCGCAATCCGACTGGATGCTCGAATACATCGCCGTGCGTTACGGGCATCAGACGATCATCGACATGTTGAGCCTCTATCACGACGGCGTCGCCGACACAGCCGCCCTTGAACAAGTCACCGGCGAATCGGCCGAGGCTTTCATGTCGGGCTTCAAGGCCTGGGCATCGGATCAGGTTGCGCGGTGGGGCCTGGCAGAGCCCAATCGCTCCGACCGGCTGATAGAAGTCCTCAGCGGTCAAGGCGACCCCACGGATCCTGATGAGTTAGAAAATCTGCTTGCCGAACACCCACGCGACCCGGGCCTGCTGAGGCTGTTCGCGATGCAGGCGGTGAAGGGCGAGGACAAGGAAGCCGCGCGGCGTGCGGTGCTGCGTTACGCGGACAGCCGGCCGGTCGACCCCTGGCCTCACAGGGCGCTGGTCGAGTTGGCGGTCGCACAGGATCAACTCGATAGTGCGATCGGTTCCCTTGAGTACCTCGACCAGACCGAACCCGCTTCCGGGCAGTGGGCGATCCAACTCGCCAAGGCCTACCGCCGAAGCGAGCAGTACACGATGGCGTCCAGCGCCGCCGAGCGGGCACTGGACCGTGAGCCCTACAACGCGACCTACCGCGAACTCGCCGCGACCCTCGCCTTGCAGAATCAGGACACCGGCCGCGCGTTGCACCACCTCACCGCCGCCGCCCTGATCGAACCCGACCGGGCCGTTCATCAGGTCAGGCTCGCCGCGATGTATCAGAGACTGAACCGCCCGGACGATGCCGACGCCGCCGCACGCAAGGCCCTGGAGATAGATGCTGACGCCCCGGTATCGAGATTCTTGAAAGACGCGACCTGATAATCACCCATCGTCGTCATTGCCGAAGAGTCGTTTCTTGGCGAGTTCCCCGGCCTGTGACTGCATCCGGCTGGCGATCACCGCCCGGGCCAGCTCGGCGTCGCTGGGGTAGGTGATCTTCAGGTTGCTGGTCTCGCCCTCGACGACATAGACCGGCTCGCCCATCGCTTCGATGAGCTGGGCGTCGTCGGTGATGGTGGACGTATCGATCTCACCGGAGGCGATGCGTTGATAGGCACGGCGGATCAGGCCGACCTCGAAGACCTGCGGGGTCTGCACGGCGACCAGTGAACGACGGTCGACCGTCTGCGCTACACGCCGCACGGGAACAGTGTCTTTTCCTGCGGAACCGAGGATGGCGTCAAGCGGGTCGATATCTTCCTCGGGCTCGTCGTAATTCTCCACACATTTAAGAGTCGAGCCGACATCGCATGCGGGGATCACTGCGTCGAAGCGCGACGCGGTGGAAAATACACGATCGATCAGGGCGTCGCTGGTCAAAGGCCGGGCCGCGTCGTGGACAGCGACGTGGGTGGCTTCGTCTCCCACCACTTCCAAAGCTTTGGCGACCGTCTGCCAGCGTTCGGCTTCACCACCGGCGATCAGTTCCACCCCCATGAACCCCAGCTTGTCGCCCCAGCGGAAGCGGAAGTCTTCCAACCCCGTCGGCGATACCGCGAGGACCACACGCCCGACATCCCGCCGGCGCCGAAACAACTCCACCGCGTGCATGAACACGGGCTTGCCGCCCAGATCAAGTTCAACCTTACTCGCCACCCCCGCGTTCCTGTCAGGCGATCCCGAGACAAACCGCGTGCCCGAACCGGCGGCGGGCAGGATGACAGAGACGTTCATAGTGTCCATAACTTAAGGTCTGCGCGTCACGTCTCAGCGGACAATCAAGGCGTTAGGCATGATCGTGAGTACGGGCTCGTCCCGCAGCAGCATCAGGCCCTGCATGGTCGCGCTGATACTCGACCAGGTCTGCTTGCCCAGCACCTGCTTGGCCGTTTGTACCCAGGGCGAATCCACCGCACCGGCGGAGACACTCGGGGACTCTGCGCCGAACATGTTGTTGAGGAACGTCTGTAGCGACATGGCACGCGGCAGGTGGACGACGTCGTAGCTGCCCTCTTCCATGCCTAACTCATAGGTCAGGTCGTGCATCGCCATCGTGACGCCGCCGAGCTTGTCAGCCATCCCGTTATCCACGGCCTGACGACCGGTGAAAAGCCGACCCTCGGCGACCGCGCCGACGTCGGCCAGCCTTGAACCACGGCCGATCTGCACACGCTGGATGAACTGGTCGTAGACCTGCACCATCGACTGACGGACCGTGTCACGTTGCGCCGGCGTGAAGGGTTCGACGCTGTTGAAGATATCGCCCAGCGGGCCCCGGCTGCGACGGTGGACCCGGATGCCGGCCCATTCGTACAAACCGCCGATGACGATCTTCCCACCGACTACACCGATCGATCCCACAATCGAACTTGGGCTCAGATAGACCTCGTCACCAGCACAGGCGATGTAGTACCCGCCGCTGGCGGCCATCGACCCAACGGAAACAAACACCGGCTTCTGTTCGCCAAGGTCGCGGACGGCCTGCCAGATGATCTCACTGGCCAGCGCGGAGCCGCCTGGCGAGTCAATCCTCAGGATCACACCCTTGATGTTTTCGTCGTCGCGGGTATCGGTGAGTACCTCAACCAGCGTGCTGCTGCCGATCGATTCGGAATCGAACAGCCCCTGGCCGTGAGAGGATTCCCCGGAGTGGATGGCGCCGGAGGCGTGAACCACCGCGATCGTCGGGCGATAGGTCCGGGTATCTGGCTCCTTAAAGAGCAGGCCGAAGAGCATCATGGGGTTGTTGATGTTGACCGACGCTTCACCCCAGCCCATCGAGGCATCCCAGGTGAAGTTGTCACCGAACTCGACCTCGGTGACGTCGATCAGGTCGCGGTCGGTCAGGCGGTCGACGACCCTGCGTTTGAGGTAATCCGAGTCCTGCATCACCCAGGCGTCGCGCATCAGGCCTTCGACCTCGGCCTCGGTCATGCCACGGCCCTCGGCGATCTGGCTGACGATCTGGCCGTACAGGTCATCCAGCAACGCATCGAAGTTCTGGCTCCACGCCTCGCTGGGACCGGTGCGCATCAAGGCTTCGGAAGCCCCTTTGTACTTGCCGACCTGGATGAAGTCGGCCTTGGCGCCGATCTTCTCTAGCATGCCCGCCAGGTACATCTCTTCGATGGAGACGCCGGCGATCTGGACCTCACCCTTATGTTGAAGCAGGATCAGGTCGGCCGAGCAGGCCAGGAGGTAGTCCATCGTGTCGTACGCCTCGGCGTAGGTCATCACCATCTTGCCGGCCGCGCGGACCTCGGCGATCTTCTCCGCGATCGAGAGCACCTGCGACAGGCGGATCGCGGGCTGGTCCATATAGATCACCACGCCCAGGTATTCCTCGTTGTCTTTGACGTGGTCCAACTGGCCCAAGACATCGCCCAGTGACGGCCCCGCGTCTTCATCCGTCACCCAGGCAAACGGGATGGGGCCATCGCGCAAGGTTTCAGATAGCTCCAGCCAGCCGACCACGGGGGTGGTTTCGACTTCTTCGGTCGCCTCTGTATCGTCAGCCTCGCCAGTCTGCTCGGCGTCCACCTGTTCCGTTTCGACGGGTTCGGTGGCTTGGGCCTGCTCCGTACCAGCTACCACGCCGGTCTCGGACCAGGCGGGCTGGATCATGCAGGCCAGAAGAACCACTGAGAGCACCCGGGCTAGCAAAAGTACCGAGTTGTTATTTACCCTGTTCATCATCGACTCCCGGGGAGGAAAAAAGGACCGGTGGCAAAACGCTCTGACATGCTAAGGATACGCTTTTAAGTCGCCGTTGTCCCGGCAGGGGTCAAAGTTAAGTTGCCGACATTATTGTCAGATGGATGGTACAGCAATAGGCCTTTTTGGCAGTTCAGGCGGCATCTACCGGCAGCCGCTTATGTGAGGTCACCTCCGGTTGCATCAGGCACCTATTACCGGGGTTTGCGGTCATCCTGCCCACGAGTTGGACACCCCTAACCACTTATCGGACCTGTTTTTGCTGAGGATTCTAGAAATATGATGTTTTTTTCAAGCGAAGACGTGTGGCCCTTGGACATCAGCCGGTATTATCGGTATAATGGGTCCGCGTGGTATTTAAGTAGCTACGTACATGTAACTGTAGTTTACTGCGGGGTTAACATAATAAGAGCCACTGAACCCCGGCCCGTTTCGAGAGAATCTGAGTGTCTGGCACGCCGGTTGTAAGATACCAACCCACACAGACTCAGCCCCAACTCTCGTGTGTTGACGGCAAATTGAGGAATCAGGTGGACGGCCGGCTCCTGTGAGAGCCAGTCAAAAAAGAAGTAGGAAGGACGTTTTATTATGAAATCGATCATCACCGTTATCGCAGCCGCGGCCGCACTCAGCTTTGCTGGCGACGCCTCGGCACTGACCCTGTCCGGCGACGTGAACATGGTTTTCCCACCTGCGTCCGTCCAGTACGAAGCCCGTACGAACAACAACAAGGCCCTGCTCTTCAAAGAGTCGAGCAACGTGGCCTTGGCCAGTAACATGGGTGTCGAGGCCTACCTCCCCGGTCTGTACGACGGCGGCGCTACCGCTGGACGTACCCTGGCCGCGGGTCGTACCGTGAACAGCTACTTCCTTCACGCCGATGTGGAAGATGGCACCAATACGCCCAAGCACATGGTCGGCAGCATCACCTTCAATAACAAAATCCTCGGTGTGATCTTCGGCAACTTCACCGCAAGCGACGCCCTCGTCGGTGCGGCCGGAACGGCATACGAGAGTGGTGCTGGACACGGCGTGGACTTCTCCGATCCCATCGGTGACAGCTTCCGCATCAGCAACAACCGTATGCGTCTTGACTTCGACTTCTACGTCAGCGGCAGGACCGACCAGATCCGTATCATCACGGCTGGCAACGCCCCCCTGTCGATCGTCGAGAACCCGATCCCCGAGCCTGTGACCCCCGCCCTCCTGGCGATGGGCCTGGGCAGCCTGGCCCTGCGTCGCCGACGCACCGCCTGATAGGCAACCCCAAAATGTCCACACTTCGACGACCCGCGGCTACAACGCTGCGGGTCGTTTTTTTGTGGTCAACCCCGCTTCCATAACCGATCGCTTGATAGTGATGAAAAACGCCGAGCCCGACACGATGGCTGGAGACATCGACAGACAGGCTGGACCTCGCTACGCCATCCCCTGGTGGGTATGGGTCGGGTCGGTCAACGGGCTTGTGCTGGGCGCCGCCTACGCGGTCAAATCCGGGTGGACCGG
>JAJDCW010000212.1 GCA_029260635.1 Phycisphaeraceae bacterium
TAGACGGGGATACGGCTGTGCCCGTGCTCCATGACCGCGTCTTTGACATCCTGGATCGTGGCATCGACCTCGATCCCTTGCACGTCGGTCCGCGGTGTCATGATCTGCTCGGCATCGGTGCTGGACAGGTCGAAGACCGCCTCGAGCATCTCTTTCTGGACGTCATCGACCTCCCCGCCGTCCTCGTGGTCCTCGACGACGGATAACACTTCTTCAGATAAATCGTTGTCGTCGGTGTCCTCCAGGTCCGCGCCGGAGATCCGCCGAACCACCGGGTCAAACAGGTGCAGCGACCAGATCATCGGGGAAAACACCACAAGCATCGCGTAGAGCAGCGGCAGGGACAGCACGAGGAGCCCCTCGCGCTGATAGCGTGCCCAACTGACCGGGATCGCGACCGCGGAGATGCTGACTAAGACCACCGCAATCATAAACGCCAGGGTGTAGATCGCCGGCCTGGACCAGTCGATCAAGGTTTCCTCGAAGTAATACAGCACCGTCAGCAGGACCAGGAGGCTAAGTACCACACGCGCGGTCCCTGTCAGCAGCAGCAGCATGGGCTGGCGTTGATAAAACAGTGACACCCGGTCCAGTTCGGGGTCGGTCCCCAGACCGTCAGCCAGCCGCTTGCGCGACGGGGACTTCAAGGCGATATTGCAGGCCGAGAAATAGCATACCAGCAGAGACCCAAGGATTGCGATCCCGATCGAATAGCTCACCGATGTACGTCCGTATCCCCTGTCCGTGCCGGGTCGGCACTTGTGCCGCCCGTTACCAGGCCATGACGTGTCAGGGGGACGCGCTGTGGCCTTACGCTAATACTACAATCCAAACACGGGACCAAGCCCCGCTCGGGTCAACAATTCGTCTTCCCGCTTGTGCATCTGCTGATACCCCGCCTCATCGTGGTCATCCTCACCCAATAAGTGCATCAGACCATGTACGGCATACAACAGCAGTTCGAGCCGGGTGTCGTGCCCGCGTTGCCGAGCCTGCCGACGCGCCTCATCCATGCAGATAACCAGGTCCCCCTCGACGGGCTCCTCAGGCAGTTCGCGGAGGTCGAAGGTCAGGACGTCGGTCGTCCCGGGCTGATTACAGAACTGCTGATGCATCGCGGCCATCTGTTCATCGTCCACCACCGCAACCGCCAATCTGCCCTCGGGGACACCCGCCAGCCCCACGATGGTGGCGAGTTGAGACTCCAGCCAGCCAGCCGCAGGTGGGTCGCAGTCGGAGGTATTCAATTCAAGGGTAACCTCGCAATGGCCCCGGGTATCGGGGTCGGGGGTCGGTTCCTCGGAAGGGTCGGGGTCCGCGCTGTCGGCGCCATCTTTCAGCGTCGCCACAGACGAGTCGGTGCCGACGGGTGCGGTGCAGGTTGTGGATGACTGGGTCACGGCTTCCTTAATTCGGTGTCAGGCCCGGGCTGCCGGGCTGTTCTACGCACATCGCATGATACCCGATGCCCCAGTCCCGGCCAAGGAAATCAAGTATGGCGTCTTCAGTGCTAGGCCTGGGTCTTAGTCCTCTTTGGTCGGCAGCTTGCACCCCTTGCGTTTGACCATGCTGATCGAATTGCCGCAGGGGTTGTAATGGACATCGGTCATGTAGACGCTCATCAGCATGACCCCCCGGCCGTGCGGGGTTGCGAGGTTGGCTTCCTCGGTCGGGTCCGGCAGGTCATCGGGGCAGAAGCCCTTGCCCTCATCGGTCACGGTGATACGCACCGCTTTAGCGTCCACGGCGTACTCGATTGTCACCTTCTTATCAGGGTCGTCCGCGTTGCCGTGGTGGATGGCATTGGTGACCGCCTCATCCAACGAGAGACGGATGGCAAAGATTTCTTCCTTGCCATATCCCAACGCCTGGGCCCGCTGGATGATCGCCTCCTGAACTTTTGCAAGTTCCGTCAGCCTGCTGGGGATCACCATCTTAGACATCGGTGATTCGTGCATAGCTGGCCTGAACACGTTCACGCCCGCCGACACCCCCCAGACAGCGGCCCGTGGTAGATGAAAACCTTACTTGAAGCTCGCCAACGCCTGGGCGGTATCCTCGTGGATCTGGAAGAGCTTGTTGAGCTTGGTAATGACGAAGACCTCGTAGATCTGCGGGTCGATGTTGCAGAGACGCAGTTGGCCGTCCTTGCTCCGGACCTTATTGTTGATCGTGATCAGCGTGCCCAGCGCAGCGGACGACAGGTGCTCGACCTGGTTAAAGTCGATCAACAGCCTGGGGTTGTCAGAAGCCTCTATCAGCTGGGCGATCTCGTCGCCAATCTGCTGGATATTGGCCTCTTCAAGGATGTTCCGATCGAGGAAGCTTACCTTGGTAATCTGGTCTTCCTCGCTCACGATCAGGCGAGAATCCTTGGTGGTCATCAACCATCTCCTAAGCGTCGATTAATGGGTCGAAGTTATCGCCCTAACCTACGGATGTCAAACACTTATGGCCCTGATCCGTGTCCGGTATCAACAGACTCGTAAAGCCTCATCACAGGACCAAGCCCATGATACCCCGCAGCCGTCTAGATATCATAGCAGCCTTAGTCGCCTTGGGCATGTCCCGCTGGCAGGTGAGTGGCAAACCCTGAGTCAGCTATCGTCCGGATCGTGTCCGTTCTGGACCGCCCACAGTGCCGAGTACTTCAGCTGGGTGCTGACGGCGGCTTTCTGGGCGATCAGCAGGCCAAACGACCCGTCCAAAAAGCCTCGTTTCAGGATGTAAAACTTCACAAACGCGAGCCAGGGCCTGAAAAACAGGTCCAAGGCACGGGCCCGCTTGCCCCGCTGGTGCATCTGCCGGGCGACCATCAGCAGGCGCTCGTCCATGCGCTTGCCAGAGAAATAGTCCGAGTAGCCCGCGTCGCTGTGGCGTTTATGCTCGATCCAGCCAAATAGGTTTTCTACCCGTGAGGGGTCCGACGCCTGGCGGGTATCGTGGAGGACCTCGTCGTCCCAGGTCACCCGCCGGCGGTGGAAAATCCGGGTCAGCCGGTCCGGCCACCAGCCACGGACATATCGCCCGAACATGTAGTTCTTTCGGGGTACCATCAACAGGTCCAACTTATCCAGCTTAACCTGCGTAAACCGTTGCCATTCCTCGGCGAGTTGCGGCGAGCACTCCTCGTCCCCATCCAGAAAAAAGACCCAGTCGTGTGTTGCCAGCTCGGCGGCGAACTTCTTCTGCCCGCCGTAACCCCGCCAGGGCTCGACCACATACCGGTCGGCGTGCTGTTGTGAGACCTCGGGTGTCTTGTCCGTGGACCCGGAATCCACGATCAGGAGCTCGTCAGCCCACTTGACGGACTCACAGGCGGGTCCGAGGGTCTCCTCGGAGTTGGCGCAGCAGATGATAACGGTGATGGCAGGCATGTTGGGATAGTCTACGCCCGGCGGGGATGGGCACAAATCCACCGCAAGTTGTCTGGTGACGATGCGGAGCCCACGCCAATTACCCCCTCCCCCGGGTGTGACACACAGAGGGCCCAACGCCTGATATAATCCCCGGCATCATTGCATGGAGGCTAGATATGAAAGCGTCATACAAAATCGCCCTGGCCGCGTCGGCCGCCATCTGTATTCTGGCCGTTGTCCTGATCAAGGGCGAGAAGCAGCCCGAGCCTTCCGATACAGCCAACGATACGACTCAGGCCAGCACCGCGCCCGAGCCGCGAAAGACCCTGCGGGCCGACTCCCCGGGCGACGGGTCGGTCAGGTCGATGGTCGACACAACACCTGCGACCGCATCCAATCAACAAACCAGCACCATCGCATCCGACGCACGCAACCGGATACGCGCGGCACAAGGCGATGCCGAGGCGGATCGACAAGCGACTCAGTCAACCGCTCGAACCGGCACACAGACCAAACCCACTACCCTTACCATCGGCGACAATACCACCGGACCGATCGCGTAAGGGTAG
>JAJDCW010000213.1 GCA_029260635.1 Phycisphaeraceae bacterium
CGCCGCCACGCTGCAAAGCAACCCAAACGCGTGCGTGACCGCGTTGAGCCGCTCCTCGTGCGCATTAATCCGCCGATGCACCGAGCGCTGCTGCCGCTGCACATCCTCGTCCGAGCGGTGCCAGGACGGGAACGGTATCCAGAATTTCAGGTTGGACCAATCGGGCATATCAAAGCATGGTAGCGGGTCAGCCCGCCACAGGCATCAGGTCGAGTGTTTTTTCAAACAGGTGACCAGCACCCGACCAGGAATGAACCCACACGCACAAAAATCATTTTTAACTTAATACTTATCTACTGCGGACCCGCACAAAGCCATGCGTCACGCTACCAGAGGCATGTTCTCTGTTGCCGGGGATGTGATTCGCAGGATCGCAACATGACGCGGCTTACCGCGGCACCGCCCCCAGCCCCGGGTCGCGGCACAATTCGCCGGGTGGGTTCAGCTTGTCCACGCGCTCAAGTGTCGCCGTATCCAGCTTCACTTCCGCTGAGCCGAGGTTGTCCTTCACCTGCTCCACCGTCCGGGGCCCGATGATCGCACACGTCACACCCGGGATGTGCAAACACCATGCGATCGAGAACCGGCTGCTGCTGACCCCGTGCTCGTCCGCCAGCGCGTCCACCGCCTCCATCAAAGGCCACTGCGACGAAGGGAAGTCGCTCTTACCCGTCGATTCATACCACGAACCCTTGGGAAATTTCCGCCCGCCCCGCGTGTACGTCCCCGCCAGCCGACCCCGCGCCAACGGCGCCCAGATAATCGTCGCCACCCCGTACCGCCGACAGAACGGCAGCACCTCCTGCTCGATCCGTCGATCAATAATATTAAATGGCGGCTGCTCCACGTCGAACCGGATCGTCCGCAACTCCCGCGCCACAAAATGCGCCTCGGCCAGCTCCCACGCGGGAAACGTGCTGCTGGCCGCGTACAACACCTTGCCCTGCTTCACCAGGTCGTCCAGCGCCCGCAAGGTCTGGTCGATCGGCGTGTCCGCGTCCGGCCGATGGATGTGGTACAGATCGATCCGGTCGGTCTTCAATCGCTTAAGCGACGCCTCCACCTCGCGCACGATGTGCCAGCGGTGGTTCCCCGCATCGTTCACATGGTCCGACCGCCGCCCGTGTACCTTCGTCGATAGCACAACCCGGTCACGCTTATCGTTCTTAGAAAGCCAGTCCCCGATGATCGACTCGCTGCGCCCGTCGTTGTACACGTTGGCCGTATCAACAAAGTTCCCCCCCGCCTCGACGTGAGCATCGAGTATCTTCGCCGCCTCCCCCGCATCCGTCCGTCCCCCGAAGTTCATCGTCCCAAGACAGATCGGCGAAACTTTTACACCCGTACGGCCGAGAACACGGTAAGTCATAATCATGGGTCTCCTACACACTAACCGTTTTAATAATACATGCGTCAACTACATCACTCCCCCGCAAGACATTGTAGCGAGGACGAAGTATCTCAAAAACTTAAGGGTTACAGAACCAAGAAACCAGGCAGCGAACATAAACACTAACAAACTCGCGATCGTTGCGAGTTTTCGATTGTGAAAAAACAACAGTAGAAAATCCAACGTAAACGCTGATACAGCTACGACAATCACCGACATGAGACCGACATGAGCGAAGAAATCACCCGGTTTGGCATAGTCGATACCTGAATTTTCATATAGTCGCGGAACTACCTGGCATAAAATACCGGACGTACACGCCAAGAAAGCTGTGGCTATCAACGTCAACGCCACAACCAATTTGAACAGCCCGTCCCCCGGATTCAAGGACAGGTCTTCGCATGACATAACGACCTCCTCATGCGGGATGTATCATACAAACATTCATTTCGTGCCACCGGAATACGCGGATTATACCACTTACCCGCCCCGTAATGAAGCACTATCCCGCGCCCCAAGGTTCAAAAATATCTGCCGCGTCGCGTCGGACTGGTTCAGTGTGTAGAAGTGGATGCCGGCAACATGATGATCTAAGAGGTCTCGGCACTGTTCGGTGGCCCAGTGGATGCCGACGCGTTTGATCGCTTCGGGGTCGTCGCCCGCGCGGTGGATCGAGCGCAGAAGCGGCGCGGGGTAGCGCGATCCGGCGGCGAGGTCCGCCATGCGCTTCATGCCTTTGGCGCTGACGATCGGCATGATCCCCGCGATGATCGGCACGGTGACACCCACCAACTCGCAACGCTCCCTAAAGTCGTAGAAGTCGTGGTTATCAAAAAACAACTGCGTGCAGATGTAATCGGCGCCGGCGTCGACCTTGGCCTTGAGGTAATCCATCTCGGTCATGCGGTTGGGCGTGCCCGGATGGCCCTCCGGGAAGCCGGCCACGCCGATGCCGAAGCCCCGACCCTTAGGATCCGGATGCTTGCCTGAACCACTGAACGTCTTGATAAACCGAACCAGGTCGGCGGCGTGCTGAAACGCGTCGTCGGCCTTGTTGTAGCTCGCCAGATCCCTCGGCGGGTCGCCGCCAAGCGCCAGGATATTGCAGATCCCGTGCTCGGCGTAGCGATCGAGGATCGCCCGGATGTCGCCCTCGCTGTGGCAGACGCAGGTCAGGTGCGGCACCGTCGTGATGTCCAGTTCCAGCTTGGTACGGACGACCAGGTCGTGGGTCAGGTCGCGTGTCGAGCCGCCGGCCCCGTAGGTGACCGAGACGAACGACGGCTTGAGCGGCGCGAGGTCGCGGATCGCCTGGTACAACCGCTCCGAGGACTCGGCCGTCTTTGGCGGGAAGAACTCAAAACTGAACGTCGGGCTGCTTGCCTGGAATATGTCCTGTATGTGCATTGTGGATATGTTAGCAGGCGTTCGCGATCGGGTGTCATGGATCGCCCCTAAGCCGGTCCTGATCGCTGCGAAGGGCTGGGTGCTTTTCGGGTTCGGGTATTCAGGTATCGGATATCGGATTCGGGTATCGGATATCGTGCCGAACAATGGTCTTAATTTCCTGCTTTCCTAATTTCCTGCTTTTCTGCTCTTCCCCATGCCCAGCATCGACCTGATCATTCCGGCGAAGAACGAGCAGCCGAACATCCCCGCGCTCTTCGAGGCGATCCCACCGGGGCTGTTCCGCCACGTCATCGTCGCGGACAACGGCTCGACCGACCGCACCGCCGAACTCGCCCGGGCCCGCGGCGCGGTGGTCGTCCACGAACCCGTACCCGGCTACGGCGCAGCCTGCCTGGCGGGACTGAACTGGATCGAACAACTGGACAAACACGAACACGAACAGCCACACGGCCCCAGAAACGTGTCAGAGGCAGAGGCTGATCCAGCGGATGTTCA
>JAJDCW010000214.1 GCA_029260635.1 Phycisphaeraceae bacterium
GGCAAGATCAGCGAGTCCAACGTCCGTGAGGCCATGGAAGAGGTCCGCACCGCGCTGCTCGAAGCCGATGCGCACTACGAGGTCGTCGAAGACTTCACCGAGTCCGTCCTCCAGAAAGCTGTCGGCGAAGAAGTCCTCTCCTCGCTCAAGCCCGCCCAGCAGATGATCGGCATCGTCAACGACGAGCTGGTCCGCGTGCTAGGCGGTGAAGACGACGACACCAGTGCCGACCCGACCGCGCCAGCCGAACCCCCGATCATGTTCGTCCACCCCGGCCCGACCGTCATCATGATGGCGGGCCTCCAGGGGTCGGGGAAGACCACGACCTGCGGCAAGCTGGCCGGGTCCCTCAAGCAGCGTGATAAAAACGTCATGCTCTGCGCCGCCGACCTTCAGCGCCCCGCCGCGGTGAAGCAGTTGGAGGTCCTTTCTAAACAGGTCCAGGAGGAGGCCCCCGGATCGGGCAGCGTGCATTTTTATTCAGAGCCCGACAAGGTCGCCGAGTACGGCAAGGCCGTCGGTGCCGCGGTCACCGTCTGCCGCAACGCACTTAAAGCCGCCAAGGCAGCCGACTGCGACGTCCTGATCCTCGACACCGCCGGCCGGCTGCACATCAACGACGACCTGATGGGCGAGCTCCGACAGGTCAACGCCGCGGTCAACCCGCACCAGATCTACCTGGTCATTGATGCCATGACCGGGCAAGACGCGGTCAACTCCGCCAAGGCCTTTAACGACCAGCTCGAGCTGGACGGCGTTGTGCTGACCAAGTTCGACTCCGACACCCGGGGCGGTGCCGCACTCTCCGTCAAGAAGATTACCGGCCCACCCAGCAAGTTCATCGGCGTCGGCGAGAAGCTCGACGCGCTGGAAGAGTTCCACCCGGCGCGCATCGCCTCGCGCATCCTTGGGATGGGCGACATCGTCTCGCTCGTCGAGAAGGCCCAGGAGCAGGTCAGCGAGGAAGAGGCCCTGGCGCTTCAGGAAAAGATGGCCCAAGGCAAGATGACCATGGACGACTTCCTCAAGCAGCTGCGCATGATGCGCAAGATGGGCTCGATGAAGTCGTTGATGGGTATGCTCCCGGGCGTCGGCTCGATGCTCAAAAATGTTGACCTCGATGACAAAGAAATCAACCGCACCGAAGCCATCATCCAGTCGATGACCAAGCACGAACGCAAAGACATCGACATCCTCACCGCCAGCCGCCGCCGTCGCATCGCCACGGGTGCCGGCACCGATCAGCAGGCCGTGGGCAAGCTCGTCAAGGGATTCGAGATGGTCTCCAAGATGGGCAAGCAGATGTCCGGGATGGGCGCCATTGGTAAGATGAAAGCCATGCGCGGCATGGACCCGGCTATGATGGGGGGGATGGGCGGCGGCATGCCCCGCATGAAGGGCTCCACCAAGCAGCAGAAATCCAAATTCAAGCAACGCAAGAAGAAGCGGCGATAAGGCCATCACCCCACGCACGCCGTGAAACCGACCCGGACTTCAGGGGACTCTAAAGCCAGGCCAATCCCCACGGGCTGCGGCGGGCTTTGTACGTGTATTCAAGACAACCCGGCATCAAGGCGATATAATCCCTGTCATGGCAACACACACCGCTCACATCCCCAGCGTCGCCGTTAGCTGAGGGGACGACCCCCACGCCCGCCCGCCGGCCTCCTAGCAGGTGCCCGGCAAGCGTTATCCTTACATCACAACGACCCGTATAGAACCCCGGCACCCGCCGAGGCTCGCCATCACTCGAAACACCGCCATGACCACCACGCCCCCCGTTAACGAACTCGCCAAGCAGTACCGCCCCGAAGACGTCGAGGCCCAGGTCGCCCAACGCTGGGATGACGCCAACGCCTTCCACGCCGAGGCCGACGATAAAGGCGATCCTTACGCCATCGTCATCCCCCCGCCGAACGTCACCGCCGCGCTGCACATGGGCCATGCGCTCAACAACACGCTCCAGGACATCCTCATCCGCTGGCACCGCATGCTCGGGGACAACGCCATGTGGATGCCCGGCACCGACCACGCCGGCATCGCTACGCAGACCGTCGTTGACAAGCGTTTGCAAGCCGAGGGCGAGCCCGCGCTGAAGGACTACAAAAAGATTGAGGCCGACGGCGGCGGCGGGCGTGAGCAGTTCATCGAAAAAGTCCAGGCCTGGAAAGATGAATACGAAGGCGTCATTACCGGTCAACTCAAGAGTATGGGCTGCTCATGCGACTGGGAACGCCAGCGTTTCACCATGGACGACCAGTGCGCCAAGGCCGTGCGTGAGGCCTTCTTCCGTTTATTCAAAGACGGCCTGATCTACCGGGGTAAACGCCTCGTGAACTGGGACCCCGTGACCCAGACCGCGCTGGCCGACGATGAGGTCGAGAGCCAGGACATCGATGGGCACTTCTACTACATGAAGTACCCCGTCATCGACGACGCGGGCAAGCCGACGGGCGACCACGTCACCGTCGCCACCACCCGCCCGGAGACCATGCTGGGCGATACCGCCGTGGCCGTGAACCCCAAAGACCCCGCACGCGCGAAATACATCGGTCAACGCGTCGAGCTGCCCATCGTAGGCAGGCCCATCCCGATCATCGGGGATGACTACGTCGTGGTCCCCGACCCCGACTCGGATGACGCCAAGGCGAAGATGGCCAGCGGTTTCCTCAAGGTCACCCCCGCGCACGACCCCAACGACTGGGAGATCGGCCAACGCCACACCCCGGAACCCCTCGCCGCGATCAACGTCATGGCCCCAGACGGGTCGATCAGCAAAGACCACGGCTGGGACGACTTCGACCAGTGGCAGAACAACCCAACCGCCGACAAGGATGCGCTCAACGCGCTGCTCGGCCAGCCTCGCGAACAGGCGCGTAAATCAATCGTCAAGTGGTTCGAGGAACACGAGCTACTCGAAGAGATCAAGCCCTACCGCCACGCCGTGGGCCACAGCTACCGCTCGCACGTCCCGGTCGAACCTTACCTGAGCGACCAGTGGTACGTGAAGGTCACCGACGACCGCCTGCGCGGCGCCGCTCTGCGCGCCATGGTCGAGGACCAGCGCGCCCCCTCAGCCCCCGGCTCCGCCGGGGGATCGGACACCGGCAACGCCACCGATGAAACCCCATCACCCACCCACCCCCCGGCCAAACCGGGGGCGTATCCGGGGGCGGGGGCTGAGGGATGCGAAAACCAGCTCCGCTTCTACCCCGAACGCTACGCCAAGACCTTCCAGCATTGGCACGAAAACCTCCGCGACTGGTGCATCTCCAGACAACTCTGGTGGGGGCATCGGATACCTGTGTGGTCAATTTCGAACAAGCGACTCGTAGAAGACGGTTATCTGGACATACTTGAAGTCGAGCACCCGGGTAAATATCACTACTGGTCCGAGGACGTAGGCTGGGACGAATCAACTGCGCATATTGCAGTAGGGCCTGACGCCGAAGAGACAGAAAAGTACCTTGAAAGCATCGGTGCTAAGCAAGACCCCGACGTCCTGGACACCTGGTTCAGCAGCGCCCTCTGGCCGATGTCCACGCTCGGCTGGCCGGAGCAGACGCCGGAACTGGAAACATGGAACCCCAGCAACGTGCTCTGCACCGCGCGGGAGATCATCACGCTGTGGGTCTCGCGCATGGTGATGTTCAACACCTACCTGCACGGCCGACTCCCGTTCACCGATGTCTTCATCCACGCGATGATCCAGGACGGGCACGGGCAGAAGATGAGTAAGTCGCTGGGCAACGGCGTGGACCCCAACGACATCATCCACAGCCACGGGTCGGACGCGATGCGCTTCACCCTCGCCAGCATGACCACGCAGACCCAGGACGTCCGCATGCCGGTCGATATGGTCTGTCCGCACACGCAGAAGACCTTCACACCCAAGTTCGTGATCACCGGGGCGCACCAGTCCAAGGTCGCCGCGCCGTTGCAGGACTCGCCGTACGCCAAGGGCAAGCAGATGGTGTCCAGCTTCGGGCTCGCGACCGGTCAGGCGAGTCCGACCGATGAGGTGCCCGCCGCACGCAACTCCAGCGAAAAGTTCGACTACGGGCGCAATTTCGCCAACAAGCTCTGGAACGCGACCCGCTTCGCGTTGACCAAACTCGAAGAGGCTGAGTCGTCTGCCGACGGCGGGGGCTCGCCGGGCCTGTCTCTTGGGATCGCCGACCGCTGGATCCTGTCGCGCACAGCCCGCACGATCGAGGAGGTCAACACCGCGTTGAAGAACTACGACTTCCACAACTACGCCGGCAAGCTCTACCAGTTTGTCTGGAACGACGTATGCGACTGGTACATCGAGGCGGTCAAGCCCACGATTGCCGCCCCCGGGGGCAGCGGCGCACGTTCGCGTCAGGTGTTGGCAACCGTGCTGGACGTGTCGCTACGCATGCTCCACCCGTCCATGCCTTTCATCACCGAACGGCTGTGGGAATCCCTCAGCGAGGTCGCGCCCAAGCGCGGCGTACGCGGGATGGACCCCGACGAGAATGAATTGCTGGTCACCGCCGACTGGCCCGAGGCCGACCGGGCGTTGGTCGACCTGCAGGCCGAGGAACTCTTCGAGCGGTTGCGCACAGTCGTGACGATGATCCGCGAGGTGCGGACCGCCAACAAGGTCCCGCCGCGCGAGACGGTGGAGGTGTCGGTCAAGCTCGCCGAGGAACTCGTCGGCATGATCGGCCCGCATCAGGGGTTCGTCGAGTCGCTGGCCAACGTGAAGATCGTCGCGGTCGGTTCGGATCTGGAGAAGCCCGCCGACGCCGCCGTGATCGTGCGCCCGCTGGTCGAGGTGTTCCTGCACAACCAGCTCGACGCCGACGCCGAGAAGACCCGACTCACCAAGCACCTCGCCGACGTGACCGGCCAGGTCAAGAACCTGGAGGGCAGGCTGAGCAACGAGAAATACACCAGCAAGGCCCCCGCCCACCTGGTCCAGGAGTCCCGCGACAAGCTGGCTGGCATGATCCGTGAGCGGGACGCCGTGAAGAAGCAGCTTGAAGAATTAGGCTAAAGCCCGTTGAAGTTATCTTGACCACTTTAAATGTGGTGAGGCCCCGGGAAGCCCGGTCATGGCCCGCAGGGCCTTGGCCGGGGTGGACTTATAGGGATCACATCAACCGCCGACTTCCTCACCGCCCCAAACCCACGCACCCGATCCCACGTGCTTCATGATGTATCGATAGGTATTCACCTGATGCGCCCTGTCGCGCACCCGTTTAATCCCGCACCCCTGTGCCCAGACCTTCCCCGGCATCACTTTCGTCACCGCGACGGACGCCCGGCGTTTAATCCGGCCGGCAACCGCAGCGGTCCCATCGATCGGCAGTTCAATCAAGAGATGCGCGTGCATCGGTGACAGGCTCGCCGTGCATATTTGGTGTCCTAACTCTTCGACGTAAGCGATGATGGTTGTCCCCATAACAGAAAGCAGAGGCTTCGGGATACAAACCACATTAGGCGCGTGTTGTTTGTTGTATTGATGCAGACCGCTGTGTTCACCGGGTGGTGGCGGGTTGCGGTGGTCGCCGGAGGAATGATTTTTTTCGTGGCGTGACCGGAACCCGCGCGGGTCACCGGGGAGCCATGAACCGTGCGTACCGAAGGTTATGTGGAACCAGTGTTTGCCCGGAGTCGGCATGCACCTATGTTAATCCGGTGATCTACCCCAGCCAAGCGGCTGCGCCGCATGACCGAGCTTCTGTATTAACAATGTCCCCCAAAGCCCGGTCATAGCCCGCAGGGCCTTGGCCGGGATTGCATGCCCCAAAACACAATAACCCCTCCAGGACTCGCTCACGCTTACACACCATCCGGTTAACATACCCCCATGCCGCGCATCAAAGATCAGGCCATCTGCATACGTCACATCGACTGGTCCGAGTCCAGCCAGGTGGTGGTGCTGCTGACCCGGGACCACGGCAAGCTGCGCGGGCTGGCCAAGGGGTCTAAACGCCAGAGCCCAAGCTCTGTGCAACGCTTCTCAGGCGGGATCGAGTTGCTCACGCAGGGGCAGGTCGTCGCCGTCACCAAACGCACCGCCGAGCTGGCGACCGTCACCGAGTGGGACCTGCAGGAGGATTACCACTTCCTGCGACGCGACTTGAATGCCCAGAAGCTCGCGATGTACGCCGCGGATTTAACCAACGCGATGCTTGCCGACGAAGACAGTCACCCCGGCGCGTTTACCGCGATAGCGTACTATCTTGCCGCACTCCCCGATGTCGACGCTCGGCCCGCGTCGCTGCTGAAATTCCAGTGGGCGCTGCTCGAAGATTGCGGGTATCGCCCGGAGCTTAACCGCGATGTCCGTAAGGGCGAGCCGCTAGGCAAAGCCAGGGCCTACACCTTCGACCCGGTGGCGGGGGGGCTGACGGTGGAGAACGGCATCGACGACTGGCGCGTCCGCGCCAAAACCGTCACGCTCTTGCAGAAACTACTTGCCGGCGAACCTATCGACGACACCGAGGTCGACTCACTGAACCGTGCCAACAAGCTGTTGTGTGTCTACGCCCGCTCAATCCTGGATAAAGAGCTCCCGACGATGCGCGTCGTGCTCAACGGCGGGTAAGCCGGGTCATCCTTCCACTTACACATAACCAGAACCCCCAACACCCTTCCCAAGCTACCCGCCTGTCGCCGGATTAACAGACACGGTTTAATAGACCATATTTAAGTTTAATATTGTTCTTTTTTGAGTAGCAACAAGGCCGGGGCCGGTGTAGTGTGTTTATGGCTATACGGTCTTTATCCCCGAGGCCGGTGGGCCTGAAAAAATCCCGATCGGTCAAGAACCTTACGGCTCGGTCCGCTCGATATAGAACATGCTGTCCGCCGCGCGTGGCCCGATGACGTGCCAGCTCAGCGGGTACTTGGGCTTGAGTTCCAGGTAGGACTTGTAGATGTGTCTGCCCCAGACGTGCTGCTGGTCGATATTTTTCTCGATCTTTGCGGTGTCGGTATTGGGGATGAATCGGCCGGTCAGATAGTTCCAGTTCGGGTCGATGCGGACCATCAGGTGGCCCTCGTCCCACTCGATGGGGTAGCCGTGGACGAGCCCCTCGCCGGTGTTGGGGGTGTTGAACCAGTAGCAGAGGTACTGGTCCTTGGTCACGGTCGAGGTGTCCTGTGTCCCGCCGATCAGCAGCTTGGCGTGGCTGACCCTTAGCGGGACAACGCCCCATTTTTTCTTGGCGATCCAGGCCTGGCGCGTCTTCACGTCGTATAAACCGACGTGGGCGTACTCGGCGCGCAGCTTGTCGGTGCAGTGCTGCTTGTTGACTTCCTGGTGACCTGACACGGCTTGGCCTCGGTTTCGGGGGGACAAACGGGCTCCGGCCGGATCGTCGCCGCGGGGTCACGGGCTGTCCGTTGAGCCTTCGGGCAGGTATGTTATGTCCCAAAGCGGGATGCCGCACGCCCAGCCGATGGTCGGCCAGGGCGAGTAAGCGGGTCCTAATGGAGCGAAGTCGATGAGTGAAACCGCGACCGCCGGCCCGATTGCTACGGGTGTCCTGGCGGAAAAAACCCCCGAGAAGCTGGTACTCGCTGTGCCGGGCACCGATTACCGCCTGAAGCTGATCCCCACCGGTCAGATTCAGGGCCCATTAAACGAGCGTATCCAAGGCACGATCCGCGCCAACGCCCAGCGGGTCGACGTCATCTCCGCCGGGGGCCGATTCATCGAACCGATCTTCGGCCGACCCCGTAGAATTCAGGGACGGATAATCGGCGGCGACGTCAAGGCCAACACGCTGACCGTCCTCGCCGCTGTCCCGATCACCGTCACCCTGATGCCCCACCAGCAGGCCGGCACGTTCGCCATTGGCCAGATGGTCAGCTTCGACGTCGAGCCCGGCGCGACATTTGAAGAGAGTGCCTAGCAACCGGGCACGTCGTTTCGTTGTTTCTTAAGACCCCAGACCCCAGACCCTAGACACCAGATCCCATCCATGAAACAACGTCTTAACCGCATCCTCGTCACCGGCGGCGCCGGGTTCCTCGGCTCACATCTCTGTGACCGATTGGTCGAGCAGGGGCACGACGTTATCTGCGTCGATAACTTCTTCACCAGCCAGAAGCACAACATCACACACCTGATCGGCAAGCCCAACTTCGAGCTGATCCGCCACGACATCACCCACCCGCTTTGGCTCGAGGTCGACGAGGTCTACAACCTCGCCTGCCCCGCGTCCCCGGTCCACTACCAGTACAACCCGATCAAGACGACCAAGGTCTCCGTCGTCGGCGCGATCAACGTGTTAGGTCTAGGTAAGCGCTGCAAGGCCAAGGTCTTCCAGGCATCGACCAGCGAGGTCTACGGCGACCCGGATATCCACCCCCAGCCCGAGTCCTACCGCGGCAACGTCAACCCCATCGGTGTCCGCGCCTGCTACGACGAAGGCAAACGCGCCGCAGAAACACTCTTCTTCGACTACCACCGGTCCAACGGTGTGAACATCCGTGTCGTCCGCATCTTCAACACCTACGGCCCACGCATGCACCCCTACGACGGCCGGGTTGTTTCCAACTTCATCCTCCAGGCGCTCCGCGACGAGGACATCACCCTCTACGGCGACGGTTCACAGACACGCTCCTTCTGCTACGTCGACGACCTGATCGAGGGCTTCATCCGCATGATGAACGGCCCGGACGACTTCATCGGCCCGGTCAACTTGGGCAACCCCGACGAATTCACCATCAAGGAACTCGCCCAGATCGTCATCGAACTCACCGGCGCCAAGAGCAAGCTGACCTACATGCCCATGCCCGACGACGACCCGACCCAGCGGCAGCCGGACATCGCCTTGGCAAAAAAACGCCTGGACTGGCAGCCCACCATCAAGCTCCGCGACGGGCTTGTCAAGACCATCGAATACTTCAAGTCCATCGACCTCAACAGCTTCCGTCAACCCACCGATCACACGGCTCACAAGTCTTCTGAACGCGGATAAAACCTAATCCCCCGCCCCGAAGCGATATTTTCCTCTCAATAACGCCCGACCATGCAATAATTAGGCCCCGTTGGACCTTCTTTACTGAAGAGGAGCGTGACCCTGCGCCCATCGCCCGCAGGCGTCGGGTGTCAACGAATAATCCAAGTAGCTATGGGAGAAGATCCATGCCTCTAACAAGCAATCGATCGTCCGTGATGAAGTCCTCCGTGCTGACAATCGTTCTGGCAATGATCCTGACCCTTGCCGCACAACCCGCCGTGGCTTCCTTCCACCTCTGGGACATCAACGAGGTCTACTCCAACGCCGATGGCAGTGTTCAGTACATCGAATTGTTCTCGGCCTTTAACAATCAGGAATTCACCACGGGCAGACCCATCAACGCAGTGGACATCGCCACCATCATCAACACCTTCACCTTCCCATCCAACACCCCAAGTCCTACCGCCGGGCACCACCTGCTGATCGCGACCCCCGGCTTCGCCGCGCTACCCGGTGCGGTCACCCCCGATTTCATCCTCCCGACCACCGCTTTCTTCAACGTTAACTCGCCGGTCACCACCATCGACTTCGTCGCCGCCGACGTCTTCAGCTTTGGCCCGACCGATATCCCAACCGACGGTGTCAATTCACTGAACAACGACCTTTCCACTGGTATCAATTCACCTACCAACTACGCAGGCCAGGTCGGCCTACTCGGCCCACCCTCACTGCCCGGCGACCTCGACGATGACGGCTTCGTCGGCATCAACGACCTGAACATCATCCTCGCAGTCTGGAATCAGAACGTCCCGCCTGCTGACCCCAGGGCCGACCCCTCCGGCGACGGGTTCGTCGGCATCGACGACCTGGGCTCCGTCCTGGGCAACTGGAACGCCGGATCACCCCCGGCTAACTCCGCCGCCCCCGAGCCCGCGACACTGACGCTACTCATGCTCGCGGGCACCACGCTGACGCGCCGCCGCCACTGACCCACGAACCCCAACCCCTAACCCCCCCGGCGGAGGCCGAATCATCCGCCGTCAAAAACCCCACGCCACATAACCACACCCCACGCGAAACCCCGCAAACCCCCC
>JAJDCW010000215.1 GCA_029260635.1 Phycisphaeraceae bacterium
GCGTTCAGGAGCGTGTCGATGACGGACTCCGTGCGGACCCCCCCGCCGACCTCGACGTTTAGGCCGGTCTCTGAACACATCTTCTCAATCAGGCCCGCGTGGGTCAGTTTGCCGGTGCGTGCTCCGTCCAGGTCCACCACGTGCAGCCAGGTCGCCCCGGCGTCCTTGAACTGCTTAGCCTGCTCGACGGGGTCGGCTTCGTAGGTGGTCTGCCGGTCGTAATCGCCCTGGGTCAGACGGACAACTTGGCCGTTACGTAAATCGATGGCGGGGAAGAGGAACATAGCGGGTATCGGGTCTCGGGGTTCTGGTATCGGAAGTCAAGAATAATTTGATGTTCGATTTGCAGTTTGCGGTCTTACATGGCGATCATAAATCACACATCATAAATGCCTGTCCCACGGCCGGGCAATCGCGTCATTGGGGTGTTCGTGGTGCTTCTTTGCAAGCTCGACGTAATGCGGGGCGAGCCAGTTCAGGAACTCTTTTTCTTTGTCGCTGACGGGTCGGACGACCTTGCCGGGGATGCCCATGACGACCATGCCGTCGGGGACTTCCATGCCTTCGGTCACGAGTGCCCGTGCGGCGATCAGGCAGCCCTTGCCGACGACCGAGCCGCCCAGCAGGATAGCGCCCATACCGATCAGTGAGCCGTCGCCGATCGATTTGCCGTGTGAGATCGCGCCGTGGCCCAGGCTGACGTGGTTGCCGATGTGGTTGGGGACGCCGCTGTCGCAGTGGACGGTGACGCCTTCTTGGAGGTTCGTGCCCGCGCCTATGGTGATTTCTGCGACATCGCCGCGCACCACGGCCCCGTGCCAGAGGTTCACCATCTTGCCGAGCGTAACCTGGCCCATGACCCTTGCGGTGTCAGCCAGATAGACGCCTTGGACTTCGCGGATATTCATCGGGCGGTATGGTAGCGGATCAGAGGCCGGGCTGGGGCGAAACTCCGGGCTGTGTTCGCGGGTTTGCCACGCCCGGGTGGACCGATATGATGGCTGGTTCCGAGGCGATTCCATGAATACATCCACCTTCCACAAGTTTGCCATCCTTTGGCTCGCGTTGTGGTTTGGTGTGATCGTGCCAGGCCACAAGCGAGGGCTGGTGCTGTTGCCAGGTGGTGAGGACCGCCCCCCCGCTACCACACAGACTGGCGAGGCGTGCCCGCTGGCGAAGTACATGGCCGCAAACGGCTCGTGCTGCCCGTCATCACAGCCCACCGATTCGTCCGACCCCGACGCCCCGACACCGCCCGTCACCCACTGCGCCATCTGCTACCTCACGGGCGTGCTGGATGTCCCCCCGGCCCCGGACCTGGCCCCCCAACCGCTCGAACTGGTCCAGTTACTCGCCTGGCCCACACCGCAAGTCATCATCTCGGATGCGACCGTCGATACCCATCCCGGCCGCGCTCCGCCGATAGCCTGATCGACCCGGTTACGCATCACGAAATATTCGTTTACGAAATGGATCACCGCACCCGATTACTGTCGGGCGGTGCTTACCGTACATCCATCAGGCACCATACTCATGAATACAGACGCGCCACAGACGGCGTTTAAAGACGCCGCATTTACACTTATCGAACTCCTGGTTGTCATCGCCATCATCGCACTACTGGTCGGCATCCTGCTACCGGCCCTGGGGTCCGCCCGACGGGCCGCGCAACAGTCGGTCTGCCTGTCCAACACCCGGCAGATCGCCGTGGTCATGCAGATGTATGCCGACGACGACAAGGACAACTTCTACCCTACCGCTCAGATGATGATGGGCGACGGCCCGGAGATGTCCTGGATCAACCGGGCCAAACCCTACGTCGAGGCATTGGGTGTCTACATCTGCCCCTCGGACAACAGCCAGAACTGGGAAGACCTGATGCCCATAAATGAGCGATTCACATCGTACGGCATCAACGCCTACTTCACCCCGAACCACCCACCCTATCTTGGCATCACCCCGGCCCAGATCCGCACACCGACCCAGACCGTGATCGCGTCGGAGTTGATCGAAGACGTGGCCATGGACCACTTTATGCCGATGTATTTTGGTGCGCCGCCCCGTGTCGCGAACGCGATGATGCAGGGTCGGCAGTGGGACGCAGCCGGGTCCGTGCCCAAGTCAATCGCGTTTGACCGCCATACCAACAAGGCCAACTACGTCTTTATCGATGGGCACGCGGCGTCACATGCATTCGAAGATACCTGGCAACAAACAAGCGCCGGCCCGCCAATGGTGGATTGGTACGATCCGAAATGACGTGGTTCCGTCGGTGTGAGGCTAGGTGCCGGGTGATTATTCAGATGCTGCTTGTGATCCGTGGGTGACCGGTATCGACCCCGGCTCCGACTCGCCGCGTTTCCAGATGTTGTGCTGACGCAAGGCATCTTGCGCATCACGGTGATCCAGGCGGTAGTGGCACCCACGGCTCTCCTTACGCCAACTCGCCGCACGTGTGATCAGTGACCCCACGGTTAACAGGTTCTGCACCTCCCAGCCGGCGCGGTCGTCGAAGATCTTGTCGAGGGTGTAGCGCGCCCAGAACGCGAACATCTCCTGGACCTCGGTGAGGTGCTCGCCCTGCCGTTCGATCCCGACGTGCCGCCACATCACGCTGCGCAGGCTCGAACGGACGTCGGCCAGGTCTAACTCAGATCGGTCCGACGGACGGATATCCGAGATCACCTTGACCGGGGCGTGCGCGTGCTCGCCGTTAATCTGCTCGGCACAGGTGCGTCCAGCGATCTCGCCAAAGACCAGCCCTTCCAGCAGGCTGTTGCTCGCCAGCCGATTCGCGCCGTGCAGGCCGGTGCTGGCCGCCTCACCCGCGGCGTACAGCCCGTGGATATTGGTTCTGCCGTGGTCATCGGTGCATACGCCGCCGACCATATAGTGGGCCGACGGGTGGATCGGGATGGACTGCGTCGCCGGATCGATATCGAACTGCCGGACCATCTCGTAGATGCCGGGGAAACGCTTGGCAAACTTCTCGCCGAGATGCCTGACATCCAGGTAGACGTTGGTATGATTCGTGGCCGCCATCTGCTCGAGGATCGAACGGGACACGATATCGCGCGGGGCAAGCTCGCCGCGCTCGTCGTAGTCTTTCATGAACCGGTGGCCGTGCCGATCGACCAGGTAGGCGCCCTCGCCGCGCACCGCCTCGGATATCAGCGACCGGCTCGCTCCCGCGACGTACAGCGTCGTCGGATGGAACTGCATGAACTCAAGGTCAGCAAGCTCAGCCCCTGCTCGGAACGCCATCGCCAGCCCGTCGCCGGTCGCGGCGTTGGGGTTGGTCGATTCCCGGTAGACCTGCCCGCAGCCGCCGGTGGTCAGGATCGTCGCCCGCGCCCAGACGACCTGCAAGCCGTACTTCGGATGATGCGTGATCGCGCCCAGGCACTGCGGCGGCGAGCCGTCCAGTGTAATCAGGTCCAGCACGAAACAGTGGTCGAACAGCCGCACGTGATCCAGGCTGCGCACCTGTCTATCCAGCGTGATGGCAAGCTCTTTCCCGGTCGCATCCCCATCCGCATGCACAATCCTCGGGTGGCTGTGCCCGCCCTCCCGGCCGAGCGCGACTTTCCCATCCACCTGATCGAGCTTCATCCCCCACTCGACCAATTCGTCGACCCGTTCTCTTGCCCCCGTCACGACCTGCCGGACGATCGGCTCATCACACAGCCCGGCTCCCGCGATCATCGTGTCACTGACATGATCGTCGATGCTGTCGCTCTCATCGATCACCACGCTGACCCCGCCCTGGGCCCAGTAGGTGTTCGAGTCCTTGAGGTCCCCCTTGGCGGCGACGATGACATCCCCGTGCTTCTGCGCCGCGATCGCCGCACGCAGCCCGGCCACACCCCCGCCGATCACCAGCGTATCGGTAAAGATCTGCGGCAGCAGCGTCGCACGGAACGGGATCAGGTATCGGCGGTCATCCATGGCTGGGTACGGGGTTCAGGGAACAGGGATCAGAAATCAGGCTTTGCAAAGCCCGCGATGGCATCGCGGGCCTTCAACACGGCTTCACCACACAGGTCACTTCAAATTACCGCAACGCCCCGTCGTCCTTGAACGACGCCGAGGGCAGCGGGACGCCGTACTCGGTCAGCAGCTTGCGGATCTCGCCGGGCGGTTCGTAGGTGAGTTGGCCTTTGACCTTGTACGACTGACCCGCCGCACCCCCGCCCTCGGTCGCAAACGCCGCGGGCAGCGTGATCGTCTGCGTGCCGTGGGCCGGTAGCGTCGCCTTGGCGAGTTCGGTAAACGCAAACGCCTCCGCCCCCGCAAGGTCTACCTCGTACCGCGCCCGCACGATCGGCAGCGCCACATCGTTCGGATTCTCCGCTATCACCGTCACCAGCACGCGCACGCCCTGCTCGGTCCGCTCATCAACCGTCACAGAATCCACGCGCGTCGTCACCGGCTTTAGATTGCTGCTGCAACCCGTCAGCACCGCCAAAGAACACACCACTAACCATGCCATCCGATTCATCCGTCGCTCCAACGCGTATCATCACGCAACACACAGGATAGACCATCCCCCTGTCCCCGGAAACCACACCACAAATCATTCTCATCCCTCCGCTCTGGCGGAGGCGGCTTCAGCCACCGTCAACCTAAAAACCCATGCCAAAAAGCCCTTGAGCCCCACCCCCCTACCGCTGCTAAACACCAAAGAACCCCGATTACTGCCTAAATATCAACAATTCATCCCCGACTCCGGCCCCCCGGAACCGACCCCCCCCGCCCCCGGCAACTGCGGCTCCACAATCCCCTTGACCTTCGGCCAAAGCAGCACGGCCTCCACCACCATCCAGGCCTCCAGCACCAGCGTCGCCAGCGCGATCACGATCAACGCCCAGTTGGGGTTGTCCACGTACAGCCAGGCCGGGTGGTCGTCGCTGCCGACGAACAGCTGCCAGCCCATCGCCCAGGCC
>JAJDCW010000216.1 GCA_029260635.1 Phycisphaeraceae bacterium
CGGCGTCTTACCCATCGACCACCGGGGCAATCACTCACATCAACACAACCAAGCGGAAGGCGGTGGGCACGATCCACAGACCCTAAAGGCCCCACCCGGTTAGCAACCGGAGCCCGCCCCTGGCGGGTTCACCTTCCCTACAAAGACCGGGGTGGGAATCGAACC
Source organism: Phycisphaeraceae bacterium (assembly GCA_029260635.1). GTDB lineage: Bacteria > Planctomycetota > Phycisphaerae > Phycisphaerales > Phycisphaeraceae > JAJRRS01. The sequence continues at coordinate 166 of JAJDCW010000216.1, forward strand.
CACCTGGACGGGGTTGCAGCCCGCCGCCTTGCCACTGGGCTACCCGGCCAAACAAGAACGGAAGGATGTATAGATTTCCAATGCGGCCGACAGGGTTCGAACCTGCACCTCCGCCGTGGCGGGGCGGCGCTCTGCCAACTGAGCTTCGACCGCGGTGTAAAAGCCGACCCGCTCTTTGGAACGGGCCGGTGTAATCTCCTTTCTGTTAAGGGTTTTCCGCGGCGTCCTTGCCTATCAGGCTCCGGACCTGATCGACGACGTCGCCCTGGCCCAGCACGAAGGTGGACTTGGTGCCCTTCAGGATCTCCTGAAGCGCCTCCAGCTCCTTCATACGGGTCAGCGCCGGGTTCTCGGCGAGCAGCTTCGCGGTGTTTGCCTGGCTCCGCGCCGCTGCCGTCTCCTCCCGACGGCGGATGAGGTTGGCTTCGGCCTGCTTCTGGGCGAGGATGACCTCGTTGAGGATCATCTTCATCTCGCCCGGCAGGATCACGTCTCGCAGACCCACGCCCCGGACATCCACACCAAACTCCTTGGCGCGGGCGTCCAACACGCTACGGACCTCGTTGCCGACCGCGTCCTTGTCGGCCAGCAACTTGTCCAGGTTCCGCGTGCCGATCGACTCACGCAACGCCAGCTGCGCCTCGCGGTACAGCGTCTGTGCGTAGTCGCTCACCAGGGTCACGGCCTTGACCGCGTCACTGACACGGTAGGTCACGACCAGGTTCACACGCAGCGTGACCTTATCAGCCGTCATGATCTCCTGGCCGGCCACGTCGGCGACCTGCTCGCGCAGGTCCACGGCCTTCCAGACGACCTTGCCGGTCTGCTTCCAGAACACGTGCAGGCCCGGGCTCAACGCATCAACCAGTTCGCCTTCACGGAATAACAGCACGCGCTCATGCGACTCGACACGCACGCCGTCCAGGTAGGTCCCGCCACCACGGAAGCCGAGGATCGCCTCGACCTTCGGGTGACTGAAGGTGAAATCGTTGATGCTGTACGTCTCAACCGTGATCTTGGCCGGCACCTTCCAGAACGCGTGCCGACCGGGGCCGATGACCCAGCCCAGCCGGCCGTCCTTCCAGACCAGCGCACGCTGGTCATCGGTCAGGTCGGCCACGATCAATCGGTCGGCGACCCCCGGCTCCTTGACCAGCAGGTCCAGCAGCTTGTGCTCGAACTTGCCGGCCATCCGGTCGATCACCTCGACACGATGGCTGAAGAACGCACGTAAGAAGAACCGTCCGAGCAGCCAGTAGCTGCCGGGGTCCAACAGGTGCTTGAAGTCGCCGTGGCGGAACCACAATCCGACTTCATGCTTACGGATACGAAGCTTTGCAAACATGGTCTTTGGCTCCTTTCCAGGAGGTATCAGAAACTCCGCCGTGAACGTCACGGCGATTTAATCGATTGAAAAATGTGAGGCGGGGGTTGATCGCTAAGGCGTCACCCCGACGCAACGGCGGGATCGGCTTAAGGCATATGAGGGAACGCGCTGTCGTCACACGGCTCACACGCCGACGGGCACCCGCCCCCGCTTGGGGTGTCCCGTTCGACGCGGAGCCGGATGACCGCCGCGGCGTCCAGGACGCCTCACGCTGTCACATACCGGTATCCGCCGGACCGCGAAGCCGTGTTGTCAGTGTCGGAAATCTGATCCGAGTCACCGCCGAAGCGGCAACCCATCACAGAACCCGACCGGCGACACGATAGGACCGTGCCCCGACCCACGTTTGGCGCCCATAACCGAGGGCGAATGGGGGGAGTCGAACCCCGGGGCTTGCGCCCCTGCCAGGTGTGAGACGGGATTCGAACCCGCTACCTACTGATTGATAGTCAGTTGCTCTGCCAGATGAGCTACTCGCGCGTGTTTCATACGCGTGGATCAATCCACACCGATAGAACCCGTGTCGCGGAACACACCCAACCAAACGCAGAGCGTGGCAGGTGAGCCGCCGGACGACAAAGGATGATCCCAAAATAAAATGAACATGCACGGGAGGAGTCGAACCCCCACCTGGCGGATTTGGAATCCGCCGCTCTACCGATTGAGCTACGTGCATATCAAACAAGCTGCACCGGCAGGACTCGAACCCGCAACCCTCTCCTTAACAGGGAGCCGCACAACCATTGTGCTACGGTGCAATCTGTATCCCCACTCAAGCTTCAACCCTTATCCCTCGAGCCTTAACAACCACCCCGGCTGGAGTCGAACCAGCACGAGCCCGTTTAGAAGACGGGTACTCTTCCGATTGAGTTACGGGGCGAGAAACAAGAAAGCTGGTTATCCTGGGGGCCGGGTTGGAACCGGCGTCCCCGCGTTACGAGTGCGGTGCCCTGCCAGTTGAAACACACCAGCGGTGACATCGGGAAGACGACTAGAACATCAAGTAAAGTGGCCCCCGTGGGATTCGAACCCACACCCAACGGATTAAAAGTCCGTTGCTCTGCCTTCGAGCTACGGGGCCAATACAATCAGCAACGCTTCCCCCGCCGCATCGGCGGAGACCGGTTCACCGGTCGTTGGTTCGTCACGCGTTTACACTAAATCAGAATCATCAAGTGGACCCGGTGGGCAACGATCCCACAACCTGCCGGTTAAGAGCCGGCTGCTCTGCCAATTGAGCTACAAGTCCAAAAAAGCGAAGGCCTCAGCGCAAGGTCTAGCCTCCAAACGGTGATTGCCCGACGGTCTACCGCCGAGCACTGCACACGGGCTGGTTAGGCCCTTCACCGGTTTTGCCCCTGTCGTCGCGGTGCTAACCGCACGCAACAGCACGCACATACTGCACGGCCTGTTCTGAGGTAGGTTGCACGGCATGGCCGTACCCGCAACAGCTCCCACCGGCTTTAGACACCTGGGATGTCGTCCACCGATCCCTTTCGGGCAGACGCGATCAGGTTTCCCCGACCGCCGTAGGCACTTCCAGACTCGTGCAGTGACGTCTTGTGCTGTCTCCAGCACTCCCCAGGACCACATCCCGGCGCTCTAAGAGCTACCTCCGGGTCCTTAGTGGTCGACCAGTTCTCTCGATAGACGTCCAGATCCGTGAGTTCCGCAGGCCCGCGCTCCGCCGGTGGTACGGCGGCTCAAGGCCCTTGGCTGCTGATGGTTTCCCGCCTACCACAGCGGTGATCCACCTCCGGCCTGGTCGGCGTTGCGACGAAGGCACGCCGCGCAACCGATCCGGATTCCCTCTACCGCCAAAGTGGTGCCCGCCGCCCCGGTCAGGCAAACAGGTTTAACGTCCCAAGGGCCCGGGACAATACCCGACACCGGTGTTTCCACCGATGCCGGTTGTTAGGGGTTAATCTTTGTAGGGGTCGAACTCGTCCTCGCCCGCCATCGCCACGCCGACCGGGGTCAGCGTGTGGATGACTTTCACGGTGGGCCCGTGATGCGCGAGCACCTCGTCCAGGCGTTTGTAGCACTGCGGCGACTCGTCCGTGCCCGCACCGCGCAGCTCCACGCCCTTCCCGTCGACCCAATCCATCATCATGTCACGGCTGATCTCACCGCCGGAGACACGGACAAAACCACGGGCCTCTTTGGACCAGCGCTTCTTGCCCGCTGCCTTGGTACGGCTCATGACACGGCCCGCGCCGTGCACGGTCGAACGCAACGCCGCCTTGCTCTCCGGCGCATCCACGCCTTCCAGGATGACGCTGTTGTCACCCATCGAGCCGCCGACGAAGCCGCGCTGGCCCGGGAATGCGGGCGTCGCGCCCTTGCGGACGACCCACAGGTCCAGCTCGCTGCCATCAACCTCGTGTGTCTCCTTCCACGCGAAGTTGTGGTGGTTGTGCACCTCTTCAAGAATCTTGGTCTTCAAGAGACGCGCCACCTTCTGGCAGACCCAGTCCCGGCCTGCGTAGGCGTAACGCCCCGCCAACTCCATGCACTTGATGTACTCGCCGCCCAGGTAGGACGACTCGTGCATCACGACGGGCTTGACGTGCATGCCGTCGCTGCCGCCGCCCTTCTGGACGAAGAACGTCGCCAGCTTGTGGCCCAGGCCTCGGCTGCCGAAGTGGACGCCGCACCACGCGCGGTCCTGCTCGTCCACGAACAGGTCCACGTAATGGTTGCCCGATCCCACCGTGCCCAGCTGCTGGCGGGCCAGCTGCTTGAGGTCACGGCACTTGGGTACACGGATACGCAGCGAGTCGACCAGATCCCATGTGTCGTCATCAAACAGCTCGTGGTCGACATCTTCCTCGTTCTTCCGGCCGACGCCGAAAGAGATCTGACGGTAGATCATATCCATGACCTTCTTGATGTCTTTACGCAGCTCGTCGCCGGTCATGTCCAGACGGACGGCTTTATTGCCACACGCGATGTCGTAACCGACACCCGACGGGCTGACCATCCCGTGGTACGCCACGACGCCGCCGATCGGCATCGCGTAACCCAGGTGGTGATCGCCCATCAATGCGGCTGCGGCCGCCTCCTTATCCTCGAAGCAACGCTGGATCTGCTCCAACGCGCCGGCGTCAGGCTCGCCCCACACAGGGACCCGACCGATCATGACATGTCCCATGGTGGGCCTCCTTTCAAGAGTGTCATTCTAATCAATACACAATAAAGTCAATAGGTTTCTACAAATGTGCCGTGCCGGGATCGAACCGGCGACCTGCTGATTGGAAGTCAGCCGCTCTACCAACGTGAGCTAACGACACTCATAAAAATATGCCCGACCGGATTCGAACCAGTGACCTCTCCCACCCGAAAGGAGCGCGATGACCAAGCTTCGCCACAGGCATATATGTTTTCGAACCCCCCAAGCCGCTTGCGGCTTAGCGTTCTTGAAGGCTTAGCAGTGATCTTGAATCAGGGGAGAGGGACTCGAACCCGCTTCCTCGGGTTCACAGCCCGAAGCTTTACCGCATAAGCTATCCCCTGCACCCGGAAGTGTTGTGCGACTCCCGGAGTATCCAGTGATTTATAGATAACCAATCAGAGCGGCAGGGCTCGAACCTGCGGCCTCCCGGACCCAAACCGGGTGCTCTCCCAACTGAGCTACGCTCTGAATAAAATCCCGGCCGGACACGATCCAGAACGGTCGCGCCCGTTGATCCGCTATCAGATAGTCTGATGGCGAGGCCGGGCGTGGGGTCAATCGTGCAGCTCCGTGTTCCAATAGGCCGCGTCCACGAAATGCCTCCACGAGTCGTGCCGGAACCGGTGGGTCTGGAACAACAGCGCCGCCGGGTCCGGGCGCTTCGGCTGACGGACCAGCTTCAAGCCAGCCTCTTTGGGGGTCCGGCCGCCCTTCCGCTCGTTCACCTCGATGCTGCAGCAGACCAGGTTCTCCCACGTCGTCTTCCCGCCGCGCGAGGTCGGGATCACGTGGTCCAGGTTCAACCGGCTGCTCGGCAGTTTCTTGCCGGTGTACTGGCAGGTGAAATTATCCCGCAGATACACGTTCTTCCGGCTCAGCCGTACCGACCGGCGTTTCACGCGATCGAACCGCAGCAGACGGACCACGTGTGGCACAAGCACCGCCGATGCCACCGTCTTCACGAATCCTCGGCCGTCCGGCTCGAACTCATACATGTACTCACTTAGCTCGTGCCAGGACGCGAAGTTATACGCCTGATAATCCGTATCCACCGCCTCAACCCGCCCGACGAACAAGTCAGCCAACGCTTCCGCCGCCGTCACGACCCGCAACGCCGCCCAGTTCTTATTCAACACCAGCACATCATGTGACAACGCCGAAGTCATAGCCGACCTCCTTTCTGTTTTGTTAAGGGATTTAAAGTGAGATACCAAGTGGAGCCGCGGGGAATCGAACCCCGACCTTCCGGGTGCAAACCGGGTGCTCTCCCAATTGAGCTACGGTCCCATGAAATAAAAGCCATCCCCTACCTCTAGGTGGTCGGCCAACAGACACCACCCGCGATGCGAACCTCTCGCAACGGGTGACAAAACAACTAACACTTAATAATAAAAACGCTGACCGAGTTACTCGGCAACCGCCTCCGGCACCAGGTCTGGGTAAAGGCTATCCATCACGAGTTTGGTTGTGCGGTCCTCGTTGAATACGCCCCAGTGCTTCTCCGCACCGGCGGGGTTATTCGGATCACCCTTCCAGCTCTCGTCGAACGCCTCGAAGAAAAAGGTGGTGATATTCATCTCACCCGCCCAATCGAATAGCTCGTTGTAGTAACGCATCTGCTTCTCTTCATCGGCGCGGGGGCCGAACTCACTGGCGACGGTCGCCCAGCCCGCCTCGGTGATCACCAGTTGGCTATCGGGGAGTGCGTCACGTACCGCCTGCATATTCGCTGCCCCAAAGGCGATCGCCTCGTCGATGTCTTTGCCTTCCCAAAGAGGGTAAATATGAACGGACACGAAATCCAGTTCTTCCGCCAAGGCTTGGCCGTGCTTGGCCCACCAGTCGTAGTTGTCGGCCACGGTGACCGGCTGCTGGACAGCACCCTTGACCTGCCGGACGTAGGCGATGACCGATTCCACAGGCACCATGTGGTCGTTCCAGATCACCAACGCTTCGTTGCCCACCGCCACAGCCGCCACGATCTCGGGGTAGTCGTTGGCCAACTTGATCGCGCGGGCGATCTCCACCACGTTCTTCTGCTTGTTCGATTCCAGGACATCGTCGGAGTACGGCTCGGGGTGCCAGGGGCACGCAGGGTTGCTCACCTCGGCGTCGAGCCAGGCGCCCAGCAAGACTTTGATATCCAGATCGTGCTCTTTGATCATACGGAGCACCGCTTCTGAATTGACTTGCGAATCGTAGAGCCTGATCAGCTTGAAGTTCCCGTCACGCGAGAGGATCTGAAGGTCTTCAAATACTTCCGCGTCGCTGGGGTTGACCGCCCCACTGCCACGGTCCGGGTGCTGCCCGGCTCGGAAGCCCGAGTAGCAGATCGCTTTCTTGATTCCACACAGCAGATCGTCTTCGCCCTGTTCAATCGGTACAACACCTGGAGCAGCCGACTCGACCTCCTCCGCGTTCGACATGCCGACAATCGAAAACAGCGTGATTAACACGGCCGAAGTTCTGGCAAGCGAGCTTGCACCATTGGGCGTGAAAATATGTTTGGCATAAAGATTCATAGGTAGTCGCTCCGAAGTATATGGCTGAAGATAAGGGTTATTCATTGTTAGGCCTGATCGATCGTCAAGCTCTATCTCCAGAATAATACCCATGCCGCTTCGGTGCGCCTCGAAGATTGTACTATTCCTCGTCAAGTAACACATTTACTTTCATGTCATGTAACGCAACACGTTACATGCCAAATATCGCCGAGAGGACTCGAACCTCCAACGACCGGGATCTCGGCCCGGTGCCTCTGCCAATTGGGCTACGACGATGTAGATAAAGTGGCCCGGGTGGGGGTCGAACCCACAACGCACCGGTTCTGAGCCGGCGTCCTCTGCCGGTTGGGATACCGGGCCATCCCCCGTAAGTATCTTTCTTAAACTCTTCCGGAGCTATTTATCCCCTAACTTCTTACAATGCCCCCGGCTGGAGTCGAACCAGCACGCCGTCACCGGCAGCGGGGTTTAAACCCACCGCGTCTGCCGTTCCGCCACGAGGGCAACTAAAACAAGTACCGCCGGCAGGATTCGAACCTGCACCTTGACCGGGTTTGAACCGGCGCCCTCTTCCGTTGGGGTACGACGGCAAACGCAAATAATCTCATACCGCTGTAAATCACCCCGGCAAGACTCGAACTTGCAGCCTTCGGCTTCGGAGGCCGACGCTCTTCCGGTTGAGCTACGAGGTGTGAAAACAAACCAATCGGGCCGGCGGGGGTTGAACCCGCAACCTGCCGGTTCAAAGCCGGCCGCTCCGCCGTTGAGCTACGGCCCAATCGACCCGGCGGGACTCGAACCCGCGCGTCGGCCCTTATAAAGGACCCGCTCTGCCACTGAGCTACGGGTCAAATTAAGCCACCCCGGCAGGATTCGAACCTGCACCCTCCGGCTTCGTAGACCGGCGCCCATCCAATTGGACCTCGAGGTGTTTGTGTCAATGAACTATCAACAATGTTGAACCGCGGATCGTAGATCCGCGCGTGGGTGCGTTGTACCCGGCGATCATCGATCGCCCGCTAAACATTCGTCTGGATGTGTAAATAAAGCCACGAGCCGGCATCGAACCGGCAACCTGCGGTTTACAAAACCGCTGCTCTGCCCATTAAGCTACCGTGGCATGGACCCGGACTATCTTTCCCCGGGTTGAATCCAACAACCGAACTCCTGGGGATAAACTCCGGGGGCCGGGGACGAAGCGGCGTCGGCGGGAATCGAACCCGCGCCTCTTCCGTGACAGGGAAGCGTTCTCTCCAACTGAACTACGACACCGTGTCGGACCGCGGAGGCTTTCGCCCGGTGGGGGTTTAGCGTGTCGACGCTCGCCCTGGGATACACCGTCTATGCCGCGATCCGTGTCTTTCAATCACTAATCAATCAAAGCTACCGACGGGAATCGAACCCGTGGCCTCCCGCGTACCGGGCGGGTGCTCTTCCGGCCGAGCTCCGGCAGCTTGCCAACGCGAATTGACCCGAGAGGAATCGAACCTCTTGCCTACCGCTTATCAGGCGGGCGCTCTACCGATGAGCTACGGGTCAGTCATAGATAAGCGCAGCGCCCCGCCGCCCGATTGCGGCGGGGCCCGCTTAATCTATTCATCCTTCCGCTCTTGACTTGTCAATGAACCGACACGCCGTAAACACGACGCTGAAACAAAGCCGCTGGTCCCGGATTCGAACCGGGGGCTCCCGGGCTTCAACCGAGCGCTTTACCCGCTAAGCGAACCAGCGCCTCCGGAAGCTTTCCCCCGTGTTACTCACACGAAAGAAAACTTCCGGGGATTATCAATCGCCGCGGCCGGGATCGAACCGGCGCGCTCCCCCATGTGACGGGGGCGCTCTCCCGCTGAGCTACGCGGCATTCGTTGGCGCACCGATCGCGCGGACGGTCCACACCCGCCTTCAACATCGAAACGGTGCGCCACTTACGGCTTGTCGATGCCGAGACGAAATCACTCTCTGCTCTCGACACCCCGCAAAGCGATTCGTGCGTTACACGCAATGAACCACTTCCGGGGACAATAGCGGCGGTTGGACTCGAACCAACGTCTCCCCCCCGGAAGCTTTCCCCCGTGCTCTCGAAATACGAGGGAAACACCCGGGGGCGTCGCAATCTTTCTAAGTCGCGATGGTTGGACTCGAACCAACAACCTTTCCCTTATGAGGGGCCTGCTCCGCCTGGTTGAGCTACATCGCGGTTTTCTTTTTCGATCATGTCTTCATCCATATCTCCTGAAACTTTCCAATGACCACGGCTGGGCTCGAACCAGCGCCCTCCTGCTTGTCATGCAGGCGATCTACCGCTGATCTACGCGGTCGTACACTTACGAAATAGCCTTGGCGGGAATCGAACCCGTCAGCTCCGCCATGAAGGGGCGGCGTGGTGCCATTGCACCACAAGGCCAAGATGACACAACGGTTACGTCGTATCCGGTCCTGCGTCGTCTATGAAGTTTTGGGTCGGAGGAAGCGGCCTTACGCGAGGGGTCGTCGGCCTGGCATGGTGGGTTCGCCGCCCCAGGTATTTCGACTGTGCCCAGAGGCCTGCGTATCTGATACCGCGACAATCGCGGATAGCTGATACCCGAAGCCTTGGAGGGCCGTTTCGCATAAGCCCGCAGATATCGCGGGCCCGCTCCTGACGCCAAACAGCGACGCACAGGAAGTGCGTTCGAAGAGATTCAAGATGTGCTGTTTGACGTTCATCGGTTCACCTAATTTCTTTGGTAGCCACGTGGCCACGCGAGAACTATATCGGCGCATCGGCCTAACTGCAATAGGAAATACGCAAAACAAGTGAAAAATGTTCCCGCGCCCCGTCATAAGTCTCACGTTTTGAGATTCTGGAGGAAAAATATTTGCTGTCAGAATCCTGCTTGCACGTAGAATTGGAGATAACCCGTGGACCACACCCCCCGGCCCCCTCAAATCGATCCGCACACGAATAAAAAGCCCACCTCTCCTGAACGTGGGACGGATTAACAACCAAAACCGACATCACCCCGGAACTTTATTTACAAAGACTCAACCCTCACACCGCCGCGACGGCGTCGCGACGGAATGCCAGCCGCGGATGCGCCGGCTTTGCGTCCTTGTTCTCCGCAGTGGGTTCACACAGGACCCAGTGGTTGGGGGCCACCTCGTAGAGGTGGCTGTTGGGTCCGCCGTAGCCGCCCGGGGGGTTGCGGTCGACTGTGTGGGGGTGCACGGTAAAACCGGCGGGGAAATCTTCGGGGATGGTGGCCCCGTCCATCACCGTCGGCAGACGATCGACTTCGCGGCCTAGTACCGGCATCGACTTTAGCAGCCCGCGTGTGTATGGGTGCATCGGGTTCTGGAACACGTCAAACACCGAGGCGTACTCCAGCACGCGCCCGGCGTACATCACCGCGACCGTGTCCACGTTCTCCGCCACGACCCCCAGGTCGTGCGTGATCAGCAGGACCGCCATCTGCTTTTCGTTTTGTAGTTTGCGTAGCAGTTCCAGGATCTGGGCCTGGATCGTCACGTCCAACGCCGTCGTCGGCTCGTCCGCCAGCAGCAGCGTGGGCTGGCAAGCCAGCGCCATCGCGATCATCACGCGCTGACGCATCCCGCCTGACAACTGGTGGGGGTACTCTTTCAACCGAGACGCCGGCGCGGCGATCCCCACGTCACTCAGCGCCGCGATCGCGATCTGGTTTGCCTCGGCGCGTGTCACCTGCTGGTGCAGCAGCACCGCCTCGGTGATTTGATCGCCGATGGTGTACACCGGGTTCAGGCTCGTCATCGGTTCCTGAAAGATCATCGCGATCTGGTTGCCACGAACGGCCCGCATCCGCTTGTCATCAAACGTCAGCAGATCGACCCCGGTGCCTTCTTGCGTATGCCCGGGCACGCCGCCGCGCCAGACGATCTTGCCCGACTCGTACTTGCCCGGCGGGGTCGGGATCAATTGCAAGACAGACATCGCGCTGACGCTCTTGCCCGAGCCGGACTCACCGACCACCGCCAGCGTCTGCGCGGGATACACCGACAGGTTCACACCCTGCACCGCGTTGAACCGACGCCCCCGCCCCGCCGCGTCCGGTACGGGGAAGCTTACCGCCAAATCTTCGATCTCTATTATGGGTGTATCTGACATAGTGTGTCTCTGTTATCTACCTAAAAGCTCACGTTCTCCCGAACGTGGGACCTCGCTGCTCTCTCACTCCCTGATCTTCGGGTCAAGCGCATCGCGTAGCGCATCCCCCACGATATTCAATGCCAGCGAGATCCCGAAGATCGCCAGCGTCGCCGCCGCCATCTGCCACCAGTAGCCCCGGCTGAGTTCAAGCCGGGCATCGTCGATCATCACGCCCCAACTCGGCTCACCCTTGGCACCCAGCCCCAGGAAGCTGAGGATCACTTCCGCGTGGATGAACGCGACGAAGCGTAGCGAGAAGTCGATGAGGATCAGGTGCGTCACGTTCGGGATCACGTGGCGGAAGATGATCCTCGCCTTTGACGCGCCGTACGCATTCGCGGCCGTGACGTAGTCCCGGTTCTTGTGCTTGATGACTTCGCCCCGGATCAGCCGGCAGAGCCCGACCCAGCTTGTCAGGCCAAGCGCCAGGTACACCGCCGTGATCCCGTCGAGCTTGTAACCAAACAGCGTCGCCCCCTTGAGCGCATACGCAAAAGCCAGGATCAGCAACAGGCCCGGGATCGAACTCAGCGTCGAGTACAGCCAGACAATAATCTCATCGATGTAACCCCGGAAGTAGCCGGCGATCGCGCCCAGCGGCACACCGATCCCGATCGATAACAGCGACGCGAAGAACGCCACCGACAGCGAGATCTTTGTGCCGTAGATCATCTTCCGGAAGACGCTCTGTCCGAAGATATCGGTCCCGAAGGGGGTATCCCAACTGGGGGGGGCATATGACTCCCCGACACTGTCCTGCCAGTCCGCCGCGAGCCAGCCCGACGCGACACCGATCCCGACGATTACGTAAAGCACGACGATCACGAGCATGACCATCGCCAGCTTCTTACGCCTGAAGCGCAGCCAGGCGTCGTACCAGAGGCTGCGGCCGGCGGAGGCGGTGGATACTACAGGTTCGGCAGAGATCGCGGTCAATTCAGTGTTACCCTCGGGTCGACCAGCGCATAACACACGTCGGTCGCCAGATTGCCAAGCACGAACAATACGGAGATCACAAACGTCATCGCGTTGATGATCTGGAAGTCACGCTGCCCGATCGCCTCGACCATCAGGTACCCAAGCCCCGGGATGCCGAAGAACCGTTCGGTCAGCAACGAGCCTAGGAAGAGGAACGGGATCGCCAGCACGACCTTGGAGATGATCGGGATCATCGCGTTTTTAAGCAGGTGCCTATAAAGGATGCGCGGCGTGTTCTGCCCCTTGGCCTTGGCGGTCCGGATGTAGTCGGCGTTGATCTCGTCGAGCATGACCGTCCGGTAGAAACGCACATCCCCGCCGAGGCCCGCGAAGACCCCCATCAACACGGGGAGGACGAAATACTTCGCCCCCGCGAAGCCCGGCTCATACCCGAAGACCGGGAACCACTCCAGCTTGTAAGCGAAAAAATACTGCCCGAACATGATCAGCGCCAGGAACGGCAGGCTCATCCCGCAGACACACGCCACCACCACGGACGTGTCCAGCGTGGAGCCGCGGACCAAGGCGATGAACAAAGAGATCGTCACCGCTGTGATCAGTGTCCCCAGGAACATCGGCACGGTCAGGGTCAGTGACGGGACCGCCCCCTCGGCCAGCAGCGACGACACCTTCTGCTTGCTGACCCGCGCCCGGCCGAAGTCCAGCGTCACCGCGTTCTTGAAGTGGTGAAAGAACTGGGAATCAAACACCGCCAGCACGCCGCGTTCGCTCGCCGCCTCGGAGTTGATAAACAAGGGCTTATCAAAGCCCAGTTCCTTACGGTACTCAGCGATTGTTTCGGCGCTGGCGTTCTTGCCCGCGTACTCGGCGGACACGTCCCCCTGCACCACACGGAACAGCATGAAGGTCACGATCAGCACGCCGATCACGACCAGCGGGGTGTACAAGAGCCGGCGCACGATATAGCTGAACATCCGCTTATCTCCCCACGCGCTGCTGACGAAGCTCGGCGTCGATATTGCGGTACTTCGCCAGCCCGTACCCGAAGACGTGCGGCTTGTAGTTCCTCAGCCAGTCGTAACGCAGCAGGTAGGCCTTGCGGTGCAACGTAAACACGCACGGCAGGTCGTCGATCACTTTCTTCTGCATCTGGCGGATCACCTCGACCCGCTCCGGTGATTCTTCCATCACCGACAGCTTCTCGTACAAAGCATCCGCCTCGTCGTTCTGGTAATTCATGTTGTTAGTCCCCGGCGACGCGTTGGGGCCGTAGAACAACTGCATGAAGTTTTCCGCGTCCGGGATGTCGGCCACCCATCCCATCGCGTACATCTGGGCGCTCTTGGTCTTCACCTTCTCCTGGGCGCTTGGCCAGTCCATGTAATCGACCTCAAGCGTGATCCCCACCTGCTGGTACGCCCGAGTAAACCACTGCCCGGTCTGTCTCGCGACGCTGTCGGTCGACCCCATCGTCAACACGATCGGCGGGATCGGCCCCCCGTGTATTGCTTCCGCTTCCTTCACTTTCTTCCTGGCGAGTTCCGGGTCGTAGACCGTGAAGGGGCTGTCGACATCCGGGTCATAACCCGCGAGCATCGGCGGCAGCACACCCCGGGCGGGCATCCCCCGGTCGTTCAGGAAGAGCTTGAGGTACTCGTCGCGGTCGATCGCCAGGTTCAACGCCTGTCTCAACGGCAGGTTGTTACCCAGCAGCGGCTCTTCCATGTTAAACCCGTACCAGAACGTCGCCGGGTCTTCATAAATCTCCAGCACGATGCCCTTCTCACGGAGGTCGCCGGTCAACCCGCGCGAGGGCGTGACGGCCGTGTCGAAGTTGTCCTTGGGGATCCCGCCGATGTCCAGGTCGCCCTGCACGAACTTCAACCACCTGGGCTGGTCTTCTTCGATAATGAGAAGCTCGACCCGGTCGATCAACGGCAGCCGCTTGCCCGCATCGTCCAGCCGGCCGGCCTCCTTATCACCCTCCGAGCCCTCGCTGGGGTAAAACTCTTCGCGGTAGTTCGGGTTGCGCTCGAAGACGATCTTACTGCCACGGCGCCAGTCCGTGAGCATATAGGGGCCGGTCCCCACGGGGTGGTTGATGAACTCGTCCCCGTAATGCTCCACCGCCTCGCGCGGCACCACCGCGGTCGGCAGGTGTGACATCATGTACACCACCTGAGGCCAGGGCTTGGTCAGTGTGATCTGCAGCGTCCGGTCATCGACCGCGACCAGCCCCTCGACCGGCCGGTCGTAGTCCACGTCTTTCTTGTCCGTCACACCCTCCGTGTATTTGCGGAACTCGTTAAACCCCTTGATCCGCCCGTCGAAGATCCACCAGTTCTTGGAGACGTTCTTGAGATTTGCGATCCGCTTCCAGGAATAGATGAAGTCGTTAGCGACGACCTTCCGGCCCTTGCCTTCGGTCTCGGTGAAGCATTCATCGTCCTGGAAATACACGTCGTCGCGTAGCGTGATGGTATAGGTCAGCCCGTCCTCGCTGACGGTCGGCATCGACTCCGCGACCGAGGGGATCAACTCGTATGGGCGTTTGAGGTAGTGGTACTGGTACAGGCAGTCGAAGATGTTGGACGCCACCGAGCTGCTGGTCGTGTCGCCGATATCCATCGGGTCCATCCCGCGGACCTTTGAGCTTAGCGCGCCACGGGTGGTCAGCGTCGCATCCCCCCCCGACCCGTTCTGCCCACCGCTTTCCTCGCTGCACCCGAGCATCGACCCGGACACAAGCATCAACACGGCGATCGGCCAGGCAAACATCAGACGACTTCTCATATCCAGGTTCCTTGTTCAAGACGCACCGGGCGTCAGGTCTTTACACGTTTGGGGTCCAGCCGGTTCCGCAAGGCGTCGCCGAGGAAGTTAAGCCCCATCAGGGTCAGCCCCAGCAATAAACACGGGAAAAACAGCAGCCACCACTCCACCGATTTCGAGTTGGCCGCCATCTTGTGCAGTTGGGGCAGCCCCTCGGACGCCAGGTTCCCCCAGCTGGGTATCGGGGCCTGCACGCCGATGCCTAGAAAACTCAGGAACGACTCCTGCAAAATAGCCTGCGGCACGGTCAAAGTCGCATACACAACAATCGGCCCGATCAGGTTCGGCAGCAGATGGACGACCAAGGAACGCACATGCCCGGTCCCGACCGCACGCGCCGCTTCCATAAAAGGTTGGTTACGCAGGCTCAGCACCTGGCCGCGGATCACCCGGGCCATGGTCAGCCAGCTCACGCCGCCGATCGCAAGCAGCAGCGTCACGATCCCGGACATCCCCGACGCCGCGGACTCATCAAACCCAACCCACAAGAAACCATCCTCGACGAAAGGCCGAAGTGCCAGGTTCATCAACACAACTAAAAGGATGTACGGCAGGCCGTACAACACATCCACCACACGCATCATCGCGGAATCCACCCGGCCCCCGACGTACCCCGCGGTTGCCCCCCACGTCACCCCGATAAAGACAGAAATCATCGCGGCACAGCCCCCGATGCCCAGGCTGATCGCCCCGCCCATCAGGCTCCGCCACAGGACCGACTGACCAAAGAGGTCCGTCCCCATCGGCTCCGCCCAGC
>JAJDCW010000217.1 GCA_029260635.1 Phycisphaeraceae bacterium
GAAGCCTGAGCATGATTCTGGGTTCTGCGGGTATGGAACATGTCAAGTATGACGTGGCGTTTTCGCCCGGGGAGTTACCCGTGTTGACCCAGATCATCGAGGAAGACGAGCCAGACCCTTGGGAATGGGAATCCCCTGGAATTTTAGCTCGCCCCGATCCGTGGTCTTCACCGGATGGCTTCTATTATGGTGATAACCCGTACCTGAGTAATATGTGGCTAGCCCCCAGTGATATGCCCAGGCCTAGATATGCACCATATGAGTTTCCTTTGGCCGGAACTCGTATGGCATACGGTAGCGTGCTTACGGACCGATCAAAAAGGGTTTCTTGGGACGACCGGCATCTAGCCTCCTATCCAGTGAATTACTTGGGGCCTACTCCTACCGAGTCATCTCAACCGGACCTGCCGAGCCTGCTGCCCGAGCCGGGCGCGTTGGCGCTGATTGGCTTTGGGCTGGGCGCGGCGGTCTTGCGTCGCCGGTGAGTGTGGCCCGGTTCACGTTCGGTGTTGGGCGTTGGTATGATGCGGGTGATGCCCACGAATGAGCCAGCCAACCCGTCCCCGCAGTTTGTCGATGTGTTTGAGATGCGTTTTATCGGTGCGGCGTTGCGTCGGCACGGGTGGGTGGTGCTATTGGCGGGGGTGCTGGGGGTGTTGATTGGTTTGGGATTGTCGGTGATGAGCCCGCCGGTGTACCGGGCGGAGGCGGTGTTGCTGGTGAATATCCAGTCGCTGAAGATCGGCGCGGATGGGGTGCCTATGGACGTGGAGGTCGTGCTGCCGGCCCGCCGGCTTGTGGGAACGGTCTGCGAGTCGGATGAGGCGATGTCGCTGCTGGCGGTTGTGTTGAGCGGTGAATTGAAACTTGAGGCCGGGGCGGACCTGTCCGAACAGACCGCGTGGCTGCGTGAGCATTTATACTACGACCAGCGTGGGCTGGAGATGGCGGCGCTGCGTGCGGTCGCGGCCGATCCGGAACAAGCGGCCGAGTTAGCGAATAAATGGGCGGAGGTTAGTCGGTCGCAGTTAAGCGCGGCTTACGGGACAACCGCCAATGACGTGCTGACTGTTGAAACACTTGCCGATGAGGCGGAGCAGGATGTGATCCAGGCGACGCAGGCGTTGGCAGGGTTGCCCGCTGACGCAACTGAGGCGGATCGAATAGTGCGTGCAGATACGTTAGACAAGGCCCAGCGGCTGCTGTCGGGATTGAACGAGCGTTGGGCACAACTCCAGGTGCGGCTGACGGACAGTGAACAGATCGCCAGGATCGTCAGCCCCGCGTCGCCGCCGGCGGCGTCGATCAACCCGTCGCCACGGCTGGTCATGGGGTTGTTTGGATTTGCGGGTTTACTGGTCGGATTGGCCACTGCTTTGCTGCGCGGCCCCGCCCCCGGTTCCCCCGGTTCCCTTGGCCCCCGTATCGTCGCCGACTGATACCGGGCCTGGCTTTTCTTCGGGTTCACCGGCATCTTATGGTGTGCCAGGATCATCAGGATCGGCGTTCTGCTCATTCGCTCGACGTTGCCGGTATTTTTCCCAGTCGATATTCCGGATGCGCATCTCGATGATCTTGTATTCAGGCTGACGGTCGTAGACGGGTGTGGGCACGATACTCAGGACCCGGACCTGCCTGAGCTTGAGTTGTGTGACGCGTTCGTTGAGGTTGTCATCAACGGGGCCGACCATGAGGATGCGTTCGGCGTTGCGCATCCGTTCGACGGTGGCTTCGCGGGGCGGTCCGAAGGTAGGGAGAGAGGTGGGGCCGAACACCGGCAGGCGGGTGTCGTAGGTGAGTTGCGGGGCGTGGTTGGCGATGAGCACGTCGCCTGGCTCCGCCAGTCGGGCGAGTTCTTCTGCCACAGCTTGCAGGGCGGCGTATCGGCCGTCGTCGTAGGTGGTGAGGAATGGGCGGCTGCGCTGCTCAACGATGAAGGTACCGATACGCACCAGGTTTGGCCCGAACCACAGGGCCAGCAGCGCCGCGAGGACGTAGCGGGTCACGCTGGGCTTGAGTTTTGACTCTGCCCACAGCCCGACGCGCCACCAGGCTAGCGCCAACAGCGGCAGCAGGATCAGGACGTAGCGCTCGGTGGTGATGAAGACCAGCCACTGAGCGACAAAGACCCCGACGAGCAACCCCCAGAGCGGGCGTATACGGAACAGGGCCACCCCGATGACCACCAGCGCGACCCCGATGGGCAGGCTCACCGCGGTGCCCAGGTCGATCGCGAAGACGGCCTCGGGCAGGTTCTCGGTCAGCAACGCCGGGCCGTTGTCGACAAACACCCGTCTAAACGTGTCGGCGATCGGGGTGTCGGTGAACTGTCCGACGACGCGGTCTTCGTCACGTCCCACGCCGCCGGTGAACCAGCGTATGACCAGCAGCGCACCGATTGTCACCGCCGCGCCAATCGCGTAAAGCTTACCGCGCGGCTCCATGGCGGCGCGGCAGATCGCCACCAGGACGCCCGCCACCAGCACGGTCACGACAACACTGCGGAACACCGCCATCAAGCCGATAGATAACAGGACCAGGCCGATCCCGATCCACGGCCGGGAGTCCTTGCGGTGCAGCAACTCGTACCCCAACAGCAGAAGCATCAACCCGAGCAGGAAGGGCATGTCGGTCAGGGCCTGGTAGCCGTACCGGTAGAAGGTCTCGTTGATCCCCAGCAGACCGACCGTCAGGACCGCGGTGGGTCGATCAAACCGGAGCTTGACGACCCAATAGGTCAGCGTGAGTACGGCCGCGGCGCACAGGAGCATCAGGGCGTTGATGGCGAAGAACTGGTCCACGCCGAACAGGCGGAAGGTCGCGGCTGTCAGGTAGGCGAGCCCGGGGGTGACGGTGTTTTCAAGCCCGGTGGGGTGGGAAAATCCCTGGCCCTCGGCGAGGCTGCGGGCGAGAGTGATGTGGATGGCGGAGTCCGGTCCGATACGCCATTGGCCGTTGAACCCGATCAGGTAGATCACCCCCAGCGCCAGCCAGAGCCAGTACCGGCGTCGGTCGAACCAGGCAAGTACGGCGACTGTCGGGGTTGGTTCGGTGATGGATCGGCCTCGGTGGTATCAGGGCAGCTTGTTCAGGTTGGCATCGTATCACGGAGTCGGGCGTCGTCTAGCGGTCCGACGGGAGACGGTTTTAAACGCCGTGAGGACTCATTCAGTGGCCCCGGCTTTCTTTTTCTGGATACCTTGCTATTAATACACGGCCCCACACGGTACGGTGAGATATGGACAGCGTGGAAACCTGGCCCGATAGCACGAACCTGGCCTATGTGGAGCAACTCTACGAGTTGTATCTGCGCGACCCCCAAGCTGTCGATACGGACTGGCGGGAGCACTTCCAGCGGTGGGGGCAACTCAACGGCAACGGGCTTACCGCCCCGACCGCGCCGGCTTCCGTCGGACCGACTTTCCTGCCACGCAGCCTCTTCAACCCGCCCGGGGGAGCGATCTCGACCGGCTCGGTCACGACCGATGAGCAGGCCGACCACTTGCGGCTACAGCACCAGGTCGGCAAGGTGGTCCGGAACTACCGCGTCCGCGGGCACCGGGCCGCTGCGTTTGACCCGCTGGGCCAGTCGCGCGAGCCGATCTCGGAACTCGACCCGGGCTACTTCGGGTTCACCGAAGCGGACATGGATAAGCCGTTCCTGACCAGCTCGATCCAGGGGCAGTCGACCGCCCGATCATTGCGAACGATTATCGCCCACCTGCACAACACCTACTGCCGGTACATCGGTGCGCAATTTATGCACATCGACAGTATCAGTGTCCGCGAATGGCTTCAGGACCGGATGGAGAGCACGCAGAACCGCATCGAGCTGAGTCGGAAACAGCAGATCCGGATCCTGACCAGACTGACCGACGCGACGATCTTTGAGGAGTTCATCCAGAAGAAGTTCATCGGGGCCAAAAGCTTCAGCCTCGAAGGGGCCGAGAGCCTGATCCCGCTATTGGACCTGGCGCTGGAGAAGGCCGGGGAACAGAACATCCGTGAAGCGGTCATCGGGATGGCCCACCGCGGCCGGCTGAACGTGCTGGCGAACATCATCGGCAAGAGTCCTTCGCGCATCTTCCGCGAGTTCGAGGACGCCGACCCACAGCTTTACATGGGTGGCGGTGATGTGAAGTACCACCTGGGTGAGTCCGGGGACTGGCGCACGCGTAAAGGCCGAAGCATCCACTTGTCCCTGTGTTTTAATCCCAGCCACCTGGAGTTTGTTAACCCGGTTGTTCTGGGAAGATTGCGTGCCAAGCAGGACCGGCTGCGTGTGGACCGCAGTTCAGGCATCCCACGCGGCGACAAGGGCATGGCCATCCTTATCCACGGGGACGCCTCCTTCATCGGTGAGGGCGTCGTGCAGGAAACACTGAACATGTCCGGGCTGCCCGGGTACGACGTCGGCGGGGCCCTGCACATCATCATCAACAACCAGATCGGATTCACCACCGGCACCAAGAGCGCGCGTACCAGCACGTACTGCACCGACGTGGCCAAGATGCTGCAGATCCCGATCTTCCACGTCAACGGCGAGCAGCCCGAGGCCGTGGCACAGGTTGTCGATATCGCGATGGATTTCCGCGACCAGTTCGGGCGCGACGTGGTCATCGATATGTACTGCTTCCGAAAGCGTGGGCACAACGAGAGCGACGAGCCCAGCTACACCCAGCCGAAGATGTACAAGGCGATCAAGAAGCACAAGGGTGTCCGCGAGTCCTACCTGGCCAGTCTCATGAAGATGGGCGGTGTCAGCGAGCACGACGCCGACCGGATCGCACTACGCCGGACCGAACTGCTTGAAAAAGAACTGACCGCGGCACGCAGTGAGTCGTATATCCCCAAGACCGACGCGTTCGAGGGTGTCTGGAAGGGATTCACGGGTGGCGAGGAGGATTCATCGACGGACCCGGGTACGGCTGTGCCCGCCGACCGTTTGTCCGGCCTCTTAGAAATGCAGACGCACTTCCCCGACGACTTCAAGCTGCATCCTAAGCTCAAGCGCTGGATGGCGGCCCGGCGTGAGATGGCCGGTGGATCCCGGCGGGTTGACTGGGCGGGTGCGGAAGCGTTGGCATTCGCGAGCCTGCTCACCGACGGCGTCCGTGTCAGGATGTCCGGGCAAGACAGCCAGCGCGGCACATTCAGCCAGCGCCACACTGTCCTGCACGACGCGGAAGACGGTCACGACTACATACCGTTAGCCAACCTCGACCCCGAACAGGCGCCAATCGAGATCTACAACAGTCCGCTGTCGGAAAACAGCGTGCTCGGGTTCGAGTACGGCTACAGCCTGGACTGCCCCGAGGGCCTGACGCTGTGGGAAGCGCAGTTTGGTGACTTCGTCAACGTCGCGCAGCCGATCATCGACCAGTTCATCACCAGCGCCGAAGATAAGTGGAACCGCCTGTCCGGTCTGGTCATGCTGCTGCCGCACGGGTTCGAGGGGATGGGACCCGAACACTCCTCCGCCAGGCTCGAGCGTTTCCTGATGTTGTCCGCGGAGGACAACATCCAGGTCACGAACCCGACGACACCGGCACAATACTTCCACATGTTGCGGCGGCAGGTGATGCGTAAGTGGCTCAAGCCGTTGATCGTGATGACGCCGAAAAGTTTGCTGCGCCACCCCGGCGCGGTTTCGGAACTAGGTGATCTTGCCAGCGGCGGATTCCAGCGGATCATACCGGATGACCATGCCGGTCAGAAGCGGGGCATCAAACGCGTGCTGCTGTGCTCCGGGAAGATCTACTACGACCTGATCGAACGCCGGGACCAGTTGGAAAGTAAGGACGTGGCCATCGTGCGCATCGAGCAGCTTTATCCGTTCCCGATGAAGCAACTCAAATCCGTGATGGCGGAATACAGCGACGACACCGAGGTATTCTGGGTACAGGAGGAGCCGCGCAACCAGGGGGCCTGGCCTTTCCTTAGGATGCGTTTCTGCCCCCGGCTTATCGATCGATTCGAACTTCGTGGGATCAGCCGTGCAGAGTCGGCGAGCCCCGCCACCGGGTCCCGCGCGGCGCATATGATCGAGCAGGAAAAGATTTTGACCGATGCGATCGGTGCTAAACCAGAAGCGTGAATCAGCCAGCCCGGTTGGCTGCGATATTTTGTGAGCGAGTGATACACAAACCCGTACCCGAGCGAAGCCACTATGCCCGTTGAACTGAAAGTACCCGAGGTTGGAGAGTCGATCACCGAGGTCGCGATAGGACGTTGGCTGAAGTCGACCGGTGATACGGTGAGTAAGGATGACCCGCTCGTCGAGATCGAGACGGACAAGGTCACGCTAGAATTGCCGGCCCCGGCCGACGGGAAGCTGGGTAAGTTTCTCAAAGAATCAGGCGACGCCGCGGTCGTTGGTGAGGTTATCGCGTACATGGAGTACAGCGAAGTCGATGACGCGCCGCCCCCCGCACAGATGGAGGCGCAGGCGGGCTACGATGAAACAGAAGCGAAAGACGGCAAGCCGACCAACGACAAGCCGGATAACGGTAAGCCTGGTTCGGCGGACGGCCGCATCATGCCGGCCGCACAGCGACTGATCGAACAACATAACCTGGACGCCTCGGAGATCAACGCGACCGGCCCTGGCGGGAGGCTGCTCAAGGAAGACGTCAGGGCCTACATGGACGCGGGTACGAAGACCGTCGAGACACAAGCTTCCACCAAGCCCGAACCGACCCGGGGCGACACGCGTGCGCCCCTCCCTTCTACGGAGGCCTCAGGCCTGGGGGCCCGGGCCGAGCAGGTCACACCCATGACCCCGATGCGCAAAC
>JAJDCW010000218.1 GCA_029260635.1 Phycisphaeraceae bacterium
ACCGGTCAAGCTCGACCAATGGCGCCGTGTCGCAAGGATCGCCAAGCGTGTCCATATCGAATCGGGCCGAGGCAAAGTGTTCGGCTCTACCCATCTGCTGCACGGGGAGGCGGCGCATACGCCGCATCAGCGCTTCGACACGGTGCTGCTGGCGTCACCGCATCTCTGGCCAAGCCAGAACAAGGTCGTGGCGGGGCTGCGACTGTGCGATTATACTTTCGCCAGAAGCAAGTCCAGCCAGGGCGTGCGCAGGCAGTCTGGGCTATTGGAACGGCTGACCCGCAAGGTGTGGCCGAAACGCCCGGATCATGTCAGCCGATCTTCGGTTGCGGCTGAGTGTGACCGGCTGCTGGTAGCTCATGCAAATCTTAAAGACGGATTGCCCAAAGGCCGTTCCCGGGCGGTGATCATCCCGGATGCGGGTGGGTCCGAAGCATGGGCGCAGATGTTCAAGGAATTGAGCATCAGGAACACGCCTAAATTGGCTGACTACCTCACGCCCGAGGTGACGGTCATGCCGATCCAGCCACTGTCGTCGCGAAAAGCGGCCTGACCGCCCCACTTCTAGACTTAAGCATTGCAACCCCGTGGAGCGGGGCGTACTATCGTTGCATGCCGCCGCCGCCCATCATCAAGTCAACCCGTATGCAATCCGTTGCTGTTGCGGCCGTGATGGCCCTGGTGCTCGTGGGCGTGACGGGGTTGGCATCCCTGCAAGCCGGTGACGGGCCTGAGTACCTGACCAAGTCAACGATGCGGAAGCTCGAACAGACCCAGCCGGTCGGTGAGACGGAGCCCAGTACATTCCTGTTCGACCTGCCCGACGGCTGGGCCATAAACGAGAACGAGCAAGGCGGGCTGACCCTGGTCGATCCGGAACGCCAGGAACGTCGTCTTAACCTGCTGACGGTCGTCACCAGCGAGAAGACACCGCCCGAGCAGATGGTGATCCGTTTTATCGAACTGCACCCGGACCCGACATTCCGAGCCACCCTGCAGCCGGCGGCCCAGCCGTTCGTATTTACCCTGACCGATACGCAGCTGCGCGGCGCTCAGTTCATCGGGATCAGCGCCGATGAATCCGGCATGGTGCGAGAGCACCTGCTTGCCTGCCTGTCCCCGGACGGGCTGCACTACTGGCTGATCTACCTGACCGATACCGTGGCCCGTGACGCCAATATCGGAGAATCACTGCGGGTCAACACCCGGCTGCTACAGGTGGTCTACCGCTCGGCGAGGGAAGCGAACGAATAATCAGCGGGCCGGATGTGAAAGGATGATCCATGAGGGTTTGGTGTGTCTTGACAGCCTGCGTATTGCTTGCCACCTGTGTGTGTGTGCCGACCCTGGGCGACCAGGCGGAAGTTGTACGTTGGCAGGAGCAGGCCTACGGGATGTCGCTGGACGTGCCCGCTGATTCAACGCCGGTCGAGCAGACGGCCGACGGCGCGCTGGTCCAGTTCCTCACGCAAGACCCCGCGACGATCGGTGTGTATATCCGTCGCAGCACGAATGAACTGACACTGGAGGGGATTAAAGACAAGGCCGTGCGCGAGCTGGGCTTCCGTCACCCCTCCGCGCTTACACTGGCGCAGGACGGCGAGCCGGTCACGGTCGCGGGGCGTGCGGCGCTCGGTCTGTACCTGCTGGTCCCGGATGAAGAGCAAGGCGACTGGGTCTTTGCGCAGGTCTACACCCTGATCGACCCGACCACCGTCGCCGTCTATCAACTCAACTGCAACGCCAGCGAGCTTGATACGGCGGCCAAGACATTCCAGGGCGTCGTCGACAGCGTGGCCTTTGCCGCACCCGCCGAGCTGGACAGGCTGCGGACCGAGCGGATCGAGGCGGGGCGGGCCTGGCTGGAATCGATTAATAGCGAGCAGATCAAGTCGGCCCTGATCCCCGAGCAGTGGTTCCGCATCACGCTCGCAGGCAAAGACATCGGCTACCTGCGTGTCCGCCACCACGACGAGGCCGAGCACGTCCCGCCGGGCACCAGCATCGCAATCCAGTCCAGGCTGGTCCAGGGTGACAACGTCTACGACACCGAGGGCAAGTATTTCGAGTCCGACGACCGGGCGGAGGAGTACTGGACGGCCACCACCACGTTGAAGATGCCACCGACCGCCGCCTACAACCCCGACGCCCCACCGCAACCGCTGACACAGAACTGGCGTCAGACCGGGCTGCGCGACGGGCAGGCGATGGAGGTCTCCCAGGAGACGCCGACGAATATCAAGAAGTTTTCCTGGAAGGTCCCCCCCGCCGCGTACCTCTCGCAGGTGAATCAGTACGTCCTGCCCGCGTTGCTGCCACACGACAAGCCGCAGGCCCTGGCGTTCTACGCGTTCGACCAGGACGCACGCAAACTCTCTCTCCGCACCTACCAGGTCCAGCCCATGCCCGGCGGATCCTACCGCGTCTTCGAACGCCCCACCCCCGACCAGGCCCAACACATCGCCACCTTCAGCCCCACCGGCCGGCTCATCGAACGCCGAATGCCCGACGGCCGCGTCTTCCTGGCCACCACGCCGCAGGAGTTGAAGCGGATTTGGGGGGCGTTATAAATACCTTCACCCGGTATGATCGCTAAACCGCAAGCGTTCTCGGAAACCTGATGTACTACTCACACGCTTGCGGTTTAGCCTAGCAAACCTAAGGTATCCGCATGGCCATCGCGCACCACCTGATGTGGACCCTCTACGGATGGTGGCTACCCAATGACCCGCGTGGTTCGACCTCCAAGACGATCCGAAGTGACATACTAGAAGACCTGGGTGAACTGCACTTTGGCCGCAAGCGTATCCAGCCGGCGGGCCGAGAATCCGCGCCTTTTACAATCAGGCCACCGACTGGCTTCGGCACGACCTGCTGTCTTTTTCATCAAATGAATTCCCGGCCGTCGCCGAGGCATTTGCCCAGGCCATCCGCCGGTGTGCCTACACCTGTTACGCGCTGGCGATCATGCCCGACCATGTGCATCTTGTGGTCCGCAAGCACAAAGACCGGGCCGAGGACATGATCGAGAAATTGTAAGAACTAACCCGATCTGAATTGAGCAAGTCTGGCCTGAGTGAACACGACCACCCGGCATGGACGCGGGGCGGGTACAAGGTATTCCGCGATACGCCGGATGACGTGTGGCACACGATCAGATATGTTGAAAACAACCCCGTGAAGCAGCGGATGCCGTTGCAGCGGTGGGTGTTTGTTGTACCGTATGATAATTGGCCGGAGCATAAGAGGCGCTAAACCGCAAGCGTGGGTGGGCACGCAGGACAATGTGGTGCCCGGCTACGCTTGCGGTTTAGCCCGGGTATCATAGTTGGGACGGCCAAACCTATTAGGATGACTACGCCTTGGACATCACCATCGAATTACCAGTCGGCGAGCAGCGGGTCGGGGTCACCGGGGCGGCGGAGCGGAATCTGAAGATCATCCGTGAGACGCTGGGCGTGCATATCACGGCCCGCAACGGGACGCTGACGATACGCGGGGACGACCTGTCGGTGAGCCAGGCATCGCGCGTGATCGAACGGCTTACCGACACCGCGCAACGTGGCGAGCCTATGACACGCAAGCAACTGGTCGATGCGATCGTCACCGCGACGAGCATGCCGAACGCCGCGGTCAGCGTCGCGGCGGGCGAGGTCGGCAAGCGGACCGGGCTCGAACTGTCGCACGGGATGGATGTGTATCTGCCGGACAAGCGCGTCAAGGCGATGACCGAGGGGCAGCGCGGCTACCTGGATGCGATCTTCACCAACGACCTGACCTTCTGCTCGGGGCCGGCGGGGACGGGCAAGACGTATCTCGCGGTCGCGGCGGCGGTGTCGATGCTCAAGCGCGGGCAGGTGCGCAAGCTGGTGCTGGTTAGGCCGGCGGTCGAGGCAGGTGAGAAGCTGGGCTTTCTTCCGGGCGATCTTCAGGACAAGGTCAACCCGTATCTTCGGCCGTTGCTCGACGCGTTGCACGACATGATGGAGTTCGACCACATCCAGCGGTTCATGGCCTGCGACCTGATCGAGATCGTGCCGTTGGCCTTCATGCGCGGGCGGACGCTCAACGATTCGCTGATTATCCTCGACGAGGCACAGAACACGACCCGGGGCCAGATGCTGATGTTCCTGACCCGGCTCGGGATGGGCGGGAAGATGATCGTGACCGGGGACACCTCACAGATCGACCTGGAAGACCCCCGGGAGTCCGGCCTGATCGACGCGGTCCGTCGGCTCAAGCACGTCCGGGGCGTCGGGATGGTCACACTCGACAGCGTGGACATCGTGCGTCACAGCCTGGTCCAACGGATCGTCAAGGCCTACGGAAACGCCGATTCCGGGACCTCACAGGGGGTTTGAAATTTAAGACACCCCCCGGCTACCCACTCCGCTTGCATGTCTGATAAAATCCCGGACACGACATCGGACGCGCGGGGTCGATAACCCGAACCCGCTGCGGTTGGATGATCCGGGCGGCTTAGCACCAAGTGGCTTGTGTGAGTGGTCGATGACCGGGTTATGGGATTAGTTTTCCGCCCCGAACCCTAACAAGACGTGTAGAACTGGTATGGCCAACGGCAAGAGCAAATCAACCACCACCGCCCGTCGGCGCGAGGTCCGCAAGAGCGTGCCCCGGCCCGGTGCCAAGTGGCTGCAGATGCTTCGCCGACGCGAGGTCGGGTGGGCCGCGCTGTATATCACGATGCTGGTCGTGGTGGCCGGCCCGGTGGCGATCTGGCTGGGCGGGCCTGAGCACTACTACGCCGGGCAGGTCCTGACCAAGCCGATCACGGTGCGTGTACCGTTTGAGCGCGAAGACATCGAAAGGACCAAGCAGCTGCGCGACGCGGAGCGGCGGAACCTGCCGGCGATCTATGTCGCGGACCAGGCGTATCTGGATGCCCTGCGCAACCGGCTGAACGACCTGCTGGCGTTGACGGAATACGAAACGGTCGACGCCGTCCCCGCCGAACTGCGCGAGCAGACCAAGCTCTCGGAGCTGGTGCTACACGAGCTGCGCCAATACATCGAGAACGGCGAGCCGACCGAGCAGTGGAAGACCGATAGGAGGCGGTTCCTACAGGAGCTGTTCGAGCTTGCCGTCCTGGACCCGGCGGACCAGCACCCGAGCGACGATCCGGTCGGGATGCTGCCGATCACGATCGTGCACCCCGACCCCGTCCCGAGCAAGGCTCAGGAGCAGCGGCTGTTTGGCCGACGCATCTTGTCCCTAACCGATACCAAGCGGCTGGAGGACGAGGTCGAGTTCGCGACGCGTTTTTTCTACAACAAGGAACACCTTCAGAAGTCGATCGTCGCGCTGGTCATGCAGCACCCGCAGCCGACGTATCACTACGACGCGAAACGCACCGGCCTCAGTGGTGACGAGGCGGCCGCAGCGGTCCAGCGGCAGGTGATGACCTATCAAGCCAACTCGGTCCTGTTCCCCCCCGGTGCGGAGCTGACACGAGAAGATATCGGGCTGATCCTAAGCGAACAACGGGCGTACGCCCGGAGCCTCACGCAGGGCCAGTCATTCCTGGTCGTGCTGGGTCGGCTGGGCCTG
>JAJDCW010000219.1 GCA_029260635.1 Phycisphaeraceae bacterium
TGTTCATCAGAATCGGCGAAGAAGCCCGGGCTGTTTGCGGCGCTCTTCGACGCGGCGGCAGATATCCTGGGTGATACACTCAAGTGGCTGCTCATCGGTTTGTTCATGGCCGGCGCGATCAGCGCGTTTATTGAGCCGGGGCAGTTTGCCGAGCTGGGTTCAAGTATCTGGGTGATGCTGCTGATGGTGGTGGTCGGCATCCCGATGTATATCTGCGCGGTGGCGTCGACGCCGCTGGCGGCGGGGCTGCTGATCGCGGGGCTGTCGCCGGGTGCCGTGCTGGTCTTCATGCTTGCCGGCCCTGCGACGAATATCGCGACGCTGGGTGTGGTACGCAAAGAGATGGGGACGCGTTACATGGTGGCGTACCTGATCGGCGTGGGCGTGACCGCGATCACCTGCGGGCTACTGACGGACGCGATTGCGTACGCGTTCAGTATCAGCGCCGCCGCGCAGGCCCACGGGGCGCACGAGCACGAGATGGTTCCTTATTGGCTCGCAGTCGCGAGCCTGGGCCTGTTGGCGGTCCTGGCGATCAAGCCGTTGCGTGAGTGGATGGCCCCGTCGGAGAAGATGGCAGGTGGTTGCGACTCAAGCGTCTCTAAAGCGCAGCCTGCCTACGACAAGCATGTGTGACCGCCTTCGGATGAAACCACGACGCGACAAACTCGATGAACTATCTGCCAAGGCACGCAAGCTGCCTGCGGTGCCCGGGGTCTACCTGATGAAGGACCCGGCGGGGATCGTGCTGTACGTCGGCAAGGCGTCGAGCCTGCCGGACCGGGTCAGCAGCTACTTCGTCCCGTCCGCGGACCTGGGCCCGGCCAAGCAGCCGATGCTCGACCTGGTGGACGACTTCGACGTCATCGAATGCGAGGGCGAGTGGGAAGCGCTCCTGACCGAGAACCGTCTGATCAAGGATATCCACCCGAAGTTCAACGCCCGGCTGACCGACGGCAAGAGCTTCCCCTACCTCGTGGTCACGACCCGTGAAGACTTCCCGGGCGTATTTATCACCCGCGAGCCGATGGCACCACAGTTCAAAGGCGCGAAGGTGCTTGGGCCCTTCACGAGTGTCTACGCGTTACGGGAGTCGGTGCAGCTGGCGCAGCGCGTGTTTAAATTCCGCACGTGTCACCTGGATATCCGGGAGGACGACGATTCCCGAAGACACTTCCGGCCGTGTCTGCTGTACCCGATCAAGCAGTGTACCGCGCCGTGCGCAGCCAAGATCGACAAGCGGGCGTACCGGGAAGACATCAACCGGTTCGTGCGTTTCCTGGAGTCGAAGCGATCGGTGATGCTGCGCGAGATGCGGGCACAGATGCAGATCGCGTCGGACGAACAGGCGTTCGAGCGTGCGGCGGTGCTGCGTGACCAGATCAAGGCGTTGGAGAAACTGGACGAGCGCGGCAAGACGAACCAGGGCTGGCAGCCCGAGGTCGAGTCCTTCTTGGCCGACCCGCGCAAGGGTTTGGAGTCGCTGGGGCGGACGCTCGGCTTAACAGAGCCGGTGCGTTGCATCGAGGCGATCGATATCGCGCATCTTCAGGGGGACGAGACGGTCGGGTCGAAGGTCTGTTTCGTCGACGGCCGGCCATTTAAGAACGAATACCGCCGCTACCGGATCAAGACGGTGGAGGGCGGCAACGACGACTACGCATCGATCCGTGAGGTCGTCAGTCGGCGGTACCGTGAAGCCGGGGCGGGGCACGAGCTGTACCCGGACGTGATCCTGATCGACGGCGGGCTGGGCCAGCTACACGCGGCGATGGAGGCGTTTGAGCAACTGGACATCAAACCGCCGATGGTGATCTCGCTGGCGAAGAAGGAGGAGCTGATCTACACGCAGGCGAAGAGCGAGCCGATCCGGCTTGGCCGGGAGAACCCGGGGCTGCGGATGTGCCAGGCGATCCGCGACGAGGCCCACCGGTTTGCCCAGCACTACCACCACATCCTGCGGCGCAAGAAAACGGTGGGGGAGTAAGCCCTGCTTTAGGCCGTTGACGCTCTATCATATGAATCGGGTGCCCCGAAGACCCGATGATCTGTCTGTGGCAGAGACTTCCGGCCGTATCGTCATCTTATCGGACACGCACCTTGGCAAATCCAAGGGTGGGGCGGTGTCTGTCGAGGCTTTACGCCCGTTGTGGGTGGGAGCGGATCGGCTGATTATCAACGGGGATGTGGCTGAGGTAAACGACGCCACGTTGCGGGCGGACGCGGCCCGTCAGGTGCTGAAGCTGGAGCAGAT
The DNA here is from genome assembly GCA_029260635.1 of Phycisphaeraceae bacterium. Lineage (GTDB taxonomy): Bacteria > Planctomycetota > Phycisphaerae > Phycisphaerales > Phycisphaeraceae > JAJRRS01. Next base: position 2,255 of record JAJDCW010000219.1, read on the forward strand.
GTGCGAAGCGGACGGCGTCGAGCTGATGCTGATCTCGGGCAACCACGACCCGCTTATTACAGATAGGCGGAGCCTGGAGTTACACGGCGGCGAGGTGTACCTGACGCACGGTGATGTGCTTCACCCCGCGATCTCGCCCTGGACAGGCCACCGTAATCGCTTGCGTTTCCTGAACAAGCGGACGCATGACGCGCTGCCTCCGGATGAACGCGGGTCTGCCAGCGGGGACCTGGCGGCTGCGCAGTACGCGTCGCACTTCACCTGGGATGAGATGACACACCATCACGGGGAATCGCATCAACGCCTGCCCCGCAGGCTGGCGTCGATGGCGGCTCGACTCACGCGGGTGTTCTGGTACTGGCAGACGTTGCCACGCACGGCATCGAAGTACGCCGCCCGTCACGCCCCCGACGCCCGGTTCTTCATCTTCGGGCATATCCACCGCTCGGGGGTCTGGAAGTTTGGTCGAAGGGTCGTCATCAACACAGGGGCCTATGGTTTCCCGTTCCGTCCCCACGCGGTGGTGATCGACGCCGGCAGGTTGGCGGTCTGGCCGATCACTTTAGATAAAATCAATTCACGGTACGGGTTTGGCAGGCAAGCCGTTGCCACCTTCGAGTTGAAACCGCTATCACGGGTGGCGGCGTGAAACAACTTACGCGGCGTGTGCACTGTTGAACTTATGGTTCAGCAGCAGTTGGGCGTCTTCGGCCGAGACGGGTTTGCTGAAGAGGTACCCCTGTCCGTAATGGCAGTCCAAACCCTGAAGCAGAGCCAGTTGGTTGGGGTTCTCGATCCCCTCCGCGATGACGGTCATCTCCAGGTTCTTCGCGAGTTCGACAACCGAATGGAGGATCGCGCCGTAGTGGCGTTCTTTGCGCCCGGCGCTGTTGATAAAGCTGCGATCGATCTTTAAGACATCCAGCGGGAAGCGGTGCAGGCAGGTCAATGAGGAGTGCCCGGTGCCGAAGTCGTCCATCGCCAGGCCGACCCCCAGTTCTTTGAGTTGGTCAAGCACCTGTGCCATCTGATCGAGGTCGTCCATCACCATCGACTCGGTGATCTCCAGGCGCAGCCTGCCCGGCTCGATCCCCGACTCGGCCATGATCGCGTTGACGTGTCCGATCAACCCGGGGTCACGGAGCTGGCCACGGGAGACATTCACGTTGATAAACTCCGGCGCGATCTCGGGGTGGTCGCGGCGCAAACCCACAAAGGTACGGCAGGCCTCGCGCAGCACCCACCGGCCGATGGGCGCGATCAGCCCCAGCTCTTCGGCGAGGCCGATGAACTCGCTTGGCGGCACCTCGCCACGTCTGGGGTGAGGCCAGCGGATCAGGGCTTCCAGCCCCTTGAGCCGCCCGCTTTTTAAGCAGACGATCGGTTCGTAGACGGCCTCGAAGGCGTTGGCTTCCACCGCTTGCCGCAGCTCTTTCTCGGTGGTCAGGCGGTCAACGATTGCCTTGTGCATGTACTCGTCGAATACGACATACCTGGCCTTGCCGGTCGTCTTGGCTTGGTACATCGCGGTGTCGGCGTCTCGCAGGATGTCGTCGGGCTTGGTGTAGCCGGGGTTGCCGACCACGATCCCGATGCTGGCGGTGGACGTGACTTCCTGCCCGGAGATCACGTGGGGCTCGTTGAACGTGTCAAGCAGGCGTTGGGCAACCACGGCCGCGGCACGGTCGTCACGGATCCCCTCCAGCAGGATGACGAACTCGTCGCCGCCAAGTCGCGAAGGCAGGTGCCCGTCGCCCAGCCGGGCCGAGGTATCCAGGTCGCGCAGGTTGTTGTGCAGGCGTTCGGTGATCCCCAGCAGCAGCTGGTCGCCCGCCTCGTGCCCGAGGCTGTCGTTGATGATCTTGAACCGGTCGAAATCCAGAAACAGGACCGCGTACTTGTAGCCATCGACGCGTGCGGCGCGGTGGATGGCCTGGACGAGGTGCTCGTTCAGCAGCTTACGGTTCGGCAGGCCCGTCAGGGAGTCGTGGTAGGCGGCGTGGCGGAGCTTGTCTTCGTTGTTACGTTGCTCGCTGACATCGGCGAAGGTGACCGCCAGACCGTCGCCCAGCTTGACCGCCGTGTAACGGTACCAGCGGTTGTCGTGGCGCAGCTTCTGCTGATCTTCATAGGGCAGGCCGGTCTCGACCGCGGAGACGGCTTTGTCGTACAGACCCTCTGAGGCGAGGCAGGGCAGCGTCGATTTCAAACGCCTCGCGACCAGCTCCTCGGCGCTGCGTCCCAGGAGTTGTTCGGCGGCGGGGTTGACCGTCTGGATGGTGAAGTCCTGGATCTGATCCGTTTCGTCGCGGACGGCTTCCAGGATCAGCACGCCCCCCAGCGCACTTTCCAGGATACTGTTGAGCATGATGCGTGGGTCGCGGCGTTCGCGCCCCACGTCGTTGATCCGAGCCACCTGCCTGCGCGACTTGAATGGCACAAGGCTGATCAGTTTAACCAGTAACGCATAGACCAGGACGACTACACCCAGAATGAGTAACACCTGGGTGACTGGCCCGGTATAGGAGCTAACCGATTCGGGCAGCCCGAACCGCTGGACCCAGCCATTCTGTTCTGCAAGCAGGCCGGCCCCCCCGGCGAGTATCAGCCCGGCTGACATCATTACGGGACCCAGTCTTGCCGACTTGCCGTGGCGGGAGAACTTCCGGGGAGTGGAGGAGGTGGCGGCTTGTGTCAGCAATCGCTTGGCGGCGCTTAACGGGAGGTCCTGAAACTGCACGCCGACCAGGTAGGAGTGGAAACCGATCTTGTCGCACCAGACGATCCGGCATTTAACGCCCAGGTTAGAGCCATCGACGGTGTTAAAATAAATGGTTTTGACACCCTTGAGCCTGCGGTTGGATAGCAGGCGCACGCCCCCGGCAGACAGATCGATCACCGTCCCGGCACTACACGACAGCCCGGGCTCTTTGAGCCTGCCGTACCGCCGGTGCTCAGGGCCTTTGCGGGCGGGTTGTCGGCTGGGTTTTGACTTGGCTGGATCGATCGTTAGTCTCCCACTCACTCATCGACCCAGGCGTAAGTTGACTTAAGGTCTTGCCGGTACTGCCGATGAACTACATCCGACACGTCACCGGTTCGCTGGGGATGTCCTGTTTTGCGCCTTATCGGGCCGCAGCGCGAAACGGTAGTCGTGGCCGTTTCTGCGGCGATCAACGCTTACCGGGACCTGTTCAACCCGCCGGCAAGCACAGCGGCAGGCGTGGACGAGCATGAACCCAAGTGTCAGCACCAGCCCCCCAGCGATCAAGGCGAGCAGCGGCTCGGTCACGTCCGCGCCGGTGCCGGGGCCGATAAGTTTTAGCCCTTCGACCGCCGCCGCTGTCAGCGCCGCTGTCAGGACGACCCAGCCCAGTGCCTTACGTGTCTGCCCGCGCATCATGGTCAACATCCACACCGACCCGGCCAGGCAGTACACGATCATGGACCGGCCCAGCAGAACCGCGGCGACGTCATACGACCGGTTGAAGGCCTGCTCAAAAGGGACGAGGTGAACGCTTTTTTCAATCACAGGGGTCGTGCCCGCCTGGTTGACGGAAAAGACGTACCACAACACGATCAGGCCCACGTTGATGAACAACGCCAGGAACATCATCCAGGGTTTGAACCGGGGAGACTGTAGACGTCGTGACACCGCGTTGATCGGCCCGGCGGTCCGGCGTAGCAGCATGAAGGCGGAGGCTCGCCACAGACTATTTACCCGGTGCCCCAGCAGCACGCCGACAGCCCCGCCCATCGTGTTGGCGAGCACGTCCTGGATCGCGGCGTACCGACCGGGGATCAGGCTCTGGGTCGCTTCGATCATCCAACTCAGCGACAAAATAATGAGAATGGCGCACAGAATCTGTAACCAATATCGACCTGTGATACGCGAAAAAGTCAGACGAAGCAGCACGCCCAGCGGGCCGTAGATCAGCAGATTCGCCGCCACGTCGCTCACCCAGTTTGGCACACCCAGCGATGATGTTTCCGTGATCGCTGGCAGCCATGCCGGGCTTGTTACCCACCGGAACATGGCGGGCACGGCTCCGCCCGTTGCGTTCATAGCCGCGCTGAACTGGATGTCCCAGGGCAGCAGAGACCCGTAAATCAGCAACCCCGCCCAAATCACCGCGAGCAGTGGCGCGCGCATCCAGCCGGGCCGACGCCAAAGCGCCGGGACCACGGTTGCGGCACCGGTCTGGTTGATGGTGTAAGCAGGTCCCAACGTTACTCGCCTCCATGTTGGCTCATCTAATTCTATGATACACCGGTGGCGGTTGGGGTTGGTAAGCAGTATTGATCGTCTCTGGCAGGCCAGCCAGATGGGTTAACCGGCAGGACCACTACGACCCAACCGCGAGAGAACCCCGGAATGTCTAAACATGAGCCAATCAGTGCGGCGATAGCCGGCTCGGACGGGGCCGTGATGTTGCGTGTGAAAGTCGTGCCGGGCGCCAGTCGCAGCCGGGTGATGGGGATGCTCGGCGACCGCCTGAAGCTGTCGGTGGCGGCTGCGCCCGAAGGCGGTAAAGCGAACCGGGCGGTGTGTGTGCTGGTCGCCGGCAAGTTGAAAGTCCCGGTGCGAGATATCGTGGTATCGGCCGGCATCACGAATCCAAAAAAGACGTTGAGTCTGGCCGGGTTGACGATTGAACAGGTGGTTGAGCGATTGACCGGCACACTACCCGACTAAACGTGTTTGCCTGCGGGGCGTACAAGCCAGATGATAAGGCCTGATGCCCACCGCCCTGATCTACGACGAACGGTTCCTCGAGCACAAGACCGGCACGGGCCATCCCGAACGGCCGGACCGGCTCCGTGCGATGATGAGGGGCCTGGAAGACGCCGGGTTCCTGGATCGTTTGACTCGACCCGCATTCGCGCCCGCCGAACGAAGCTATCTCCAACGGCTGCATCAACCCGAGTACGTTCAGCGTTGCTTTGACCAGTGCCGCAATAACGAGCCTTTTATTGATACCCCCGACTCGGCGGTCTGCCCGGCGAGTGCCGAGACCGCCCAACTCGCGGCGGGTGGGGTATGGGAGGCGACTCGGCAGGTCATGGCTGGCGAGGTGGACAACGCCTTCTGTGCGGTGCGTCCGCCGGGGCATCACGCCGAGGCCCGTGAGTCGATGGGCTTCTGCCTGTTCGCGAACGTGGCATTGGCGGCCGATTACCTGACGCGGGAGGTCGGCCTGGAGCGCGTCGCCATCATCGACTTCGATGTCCACCACGGCAACGGGACGCAGCACCTGTTGGAAGATCGGAGCGATGTTTTTTTCATCAGCCTCCACGAAGACCCAGCGGTCCAGTACCCCGGCACCGGCTACGCACACGAAACCGGCACGGGCGATGGCGAGGGTTACACGCTGAACATCCCACTCGCGTCCGGGAGCGGAGACGACGCCTATCAACACGCATTTAAGTCGCAGGTATTGCCTCGGCTTCAGGACTATCGACCCGAATTTCTGCTGATCTCTGCGGGATTCGATGCGGCCGTGGAAGACCCGCTGGGCGGGATGAACGTCACGACCGAGGGGTTTGCCCGGATGTCACAGCAGTTGGTCGAGGTGGCTCAAGATTATTGCGGCGGGCGGCTCGTGTCGGTGCTCGAGGGCGGCTACGACCTGGACGCCCTGACACGCGGCGTGGTGGCGCATATCCATGAGTTAATCGAGGCGGGCCACTGAGCCTTCCGGGTTCGCCACACAGGGCCGCTTCTTTCGCCTACAATCTGCGAATGAAGGACGCGGAGATAGAAGCAACCTGGTACGAAGACGGCCTGAGCTTTGAGTGTACGCAGTGCGGCAACTGCTGCACGGGGCCTCCGGGATTCGTCTGGTTCGACGAGGCCGAGGGCGAGGCGATGGCCGAACACCTGGGGCTGACCATCGACGAGTTCCACAAGCAGTACTGCAAGAAGAAGCAGGGCCGATGGACCCTGGACGAGGTCTCGACCCGCAACGGGTTCGACTGCACGTTTCTTCGGCGGGACACGGAGGGCAAGGCCCTGTGCTCGATCTACTCGGTCAGGCCGACCCAGTGCCGGACCTGGCCTTTCTGGCCGGAGAACCTTAAGACGACCCGGCACTGGGAACGCGCCTCGAAGAACTGTCCCGGCATGAAGAACGGCGGGACGTTCTACCCCGTTGAAAAAGTGCGCGTCATCCTGGCGCAGAACAAAGACTGAGTGTCGAGGCGTTACGCTATGACGCTTGAAGAAGACCTTTGGATGTCATGGCGTGAGGCGGCTCGTCGGCCGGAGGTCGCGGAACGCCTGCGTTCGATGCTTAACCGGATCGATCAGCAGGTCAACCAGTCCGGCTTTGCATGCCAACAGAGCGGGCGCTGCTGCAAGTTCGAGTCGTTTGGGCACCGGCTTTTCATGACCGGTCTGGAGATCGCGTGGTTCAGGTCGTTGGTGGGCGAGCCGCCGCAACGTGACACCGATGCTTCCAGGTCTTTAACTGTGCTGGATGCGAAACGCGACGGCTGCCCATACCAGGTGGATGGTGCGTGCAGTGTGCATCCGGATCGTCCGTTCGCCTGCCGGGTGTTCTTTTGCCAGGAGGGGTCGGACGAATGGCAGAGCCAGCAATACGAGGCGTTTCAGATTGAGATGAAACTACTACACGAAGAACTCGGTCTGTCTTACCGTTACATGGAGTGGCGGCGGGGGCTGGCGGAGGCGCGGGCGGCGGGGGTGTAGGGGCGGACGCTAAGCCGCAAGCGGCTTTGGGATATTAGGGTAGTACGTTGAGCAATTCAGTTGGCGTGTGGATGATCACGTCGGCTCCGCGCTCGCGCAGCTCATCTTCGTCGCGCATGCCCCAAGTCACACCGACGGCGAACATCCCGGCGGCCTTGGCGGTGGCCATGTCTTCGCCCGAGTCGCCGACGAAAACAACGCTGGTGGGTTCAACTTTCATACGTTCACAGATGTCTATCGCCGCAGTCGGGTCGGGCTTCAACGGCACCCCTTCACGCTGACCGAAGACGACGTCGAAGTTCCACTCGGCCAGCAGGTGGTTGACCATATCGACGGTAGCCGGGTGCGGCTTGTTGCTCAGCACGGCGAAACGTTGTCCCCGATCGGCCAAACAGTCGAGGGTATCGGGGATGCCCGGGAAGGGCTCCGTGTGGTCGTATTTGTGGTCGTGGTAGTAAGCCAGGAATCTCTTTAACGCATCCTGAATCGCCGGCTCATCCCCGCCCGCGGCACGCTCCAGGAGCACACGCGCGCCGTTGCCTATCATCTCCCGGCAGGTCGACGGGGGGATCAGCGGCTGCCCCAGGTGTTCAAGGACGTGGTTAGTCGCGCAGGTGAGGTCTTCAAGGGTGTCCAGCAACGTCCCGTCGAGGTCGAATATGATGGCTTGGGTCGGCATGGCCCGAGTGTAGCGGATCGGGCTTTCTCACGGGGCAGGCCAGCGGCGGAAGATTGCGTGCCGAGGGGACACAGCTTATGCTCCGGGGTTTGGCAGATTAAGGCAGACCGATGCGAGCGAAGAACCCACATCCCGATCTGGACCCCGTTACTAGCGAAGCGGTCGGACAGGCGATGGGTCGCCTGCCTTCGGGTCTGTTCGTGTTGACCGCGGCACAGGACGACAAGCGGATGGGGATCATCGTCAGTTTTGTGCAGCAGGCGTGTATCCACCCGCCTATGGTGACCGTTGCCATCGCGAAGGGTCGGCCGATCATGCCGCTGATCAGCGAGTCGCGAAAGTTCGGGCTGTGTCAGCTCGCCGATACCGATCGGCTGATGGTGAAGAAATTCGCCGCGTTCAATGACGCAGCCGTGACGGAAGACCCCTTCCTGGGGTTTGAGCTGATTACGGGCGTGCTGCCGAAATTGCCGATCCTCGCTAACACGATGTCGTACATGGAATGCGAACTGGTCAGCCACATGGATATCGAGGGCGACCACGACATCTTCGTCGGTGCGGTGCGTGGCGGTGCGTTGCGGCAGACCAAGGACCAGCCTCACGTCAGGCTCCGCGACTCCGGGCAGGCTTACTGATTTGCTTGTGATGGTGCCTCAGATCTTCAAGGGGGTTAGAATCCGGTGATGACCCCGCACACCATCCCCATCCAGATCGACGACCCGATCAACGCACGCATCCTGGCGGTGTCCGAGGACAAGATCCAGGGGTATCAGCGCGACCCGTTCGGTATGATCGCCTCGCAATCGGGAGTTGAGCTTGCCGTCGTGGTCGAACGTCTACGTGCGATGCTCGAGGCCGGGACGATCCGACGGGTCCGGCAGACGCTGATGGCGACAAGCCTCGCGCCCGGCGCGTTGGTCGCCTGGCGGGTCCCGCCGGAGAAACTCAACAGCGCCTTTGATTTCATGGCCGAGCAGGACCCGTTCTCCGGGCATGTGGTGATCCGTTCAACGGACAAGCAAACACCCGGCTCGCAGTACAGGCTCTGGACCACGCTGAAAGTGCCGGTCGGCTATTCGATGGATAAGCACTGCGCCTACCTGATGTCGCGGACCGGGGCGGAGTCATACACGCTGCTGCCTGCGAAGAAACTGTTCGCGTTAGGCGTCGGTCACGTCCGCCGCCGCGACCTGGAACCCGGGGCGCGGACCGATGCGCTCGGCCGGGCGATGGATGTCAGCGTCGTGAAGCTGAACGAATTGCAGTGGAGCGTCCTGATGGCGCTCAAGCGTGACCTCGTCGCGGAGGAGATCGGCCCGGACGTCTGGCGTGGCCGGGCCGAGGAGGCGGGGGTCTCGCTGGAAGAGTTCCACCGCGTGGCGGAAGCCTTGAACGAACGTCGGGTCATCGGGCGTTTCTCGACCTTCCTCGAACACGTCAAGAAGCTCAAGGACGGTACGACGGTCACGAAGTATAACGCGCTGTTTCACTGGGCGGTCCCGCAGGGCCGGGAGATGGACGCCGGGCTCGAAGTTGGCCGGCATCATGTGATGACCCACGCCTACTGGCGCGAGGCCGGGGAAGAGTTTAACCACGTCAACATCATGGGCGTCGCCCACGGGACCGACAAGGACAAGGTGCTTGCCCACAAGGCCGAGATCGACCGGCACCTCCGCGAGGCCGGGATCGATGTGTCCTACACCAACGTCTTCTGGGGTGGGCGCAGCGAGATCAAGCCCTCCGAGATCTCACCGATCGCTTACCGTGACTGGTGCGGATTGGTGGGACTGGACCCCGGGGCGGTGGCAGATTCGTAGTGTTATTGTGATGAACCTATGGCATTTACCGAACCGCTGACACCGATCGAAGTCCGTGACGCGCTGACGAAACCGGTTGGCGAGGCGTTGATCTACATGGCCCGTGTCGGGTCGATCGAGCCGCTGGGGCCGGACAAACCGGTCGAGGATCAGACGTATAAGTACCTCGTGACCAGCAGCGAGGGAAAGCCGTTGGCGGTGGTGCTTTGTTCACCGAGCGTATCGCCGGACCTGATTGCGCGGGGTGTGCGGTGTGCGGAAGAAGCGAAGCAGGCGCTGGGCCCTGAGCTGGGGAAAGTGGTCCTTGATCCGCTGGGTGAAGGGGAGTTGGCCGGCCTGAGTTATGTGGTCCTACCTTACCGGCACCCGCTGAATGAAAAACGAGTGACCGGTTGGTTTCAACGCCGTCGCGTCGCCCCTGTGGTGCTTGACTGGTTGCACGGGCTCACCCGGCAGACGATGTGTGACGTGAGCGAATCCGATGTCCACGCCCGATTCAAGCGGCCGCTGTCTCTGCTCGCTAAGTCACCCGATGTGAGCGACGCCGTGCGATGTGCCGCCGAAGAGGGGTTGCGTGGATTAGAGCAGGGCCGATGGACACCCAGATTCGTGCTGATGCACAACGACCTGTGGCGGGGCAACATCCTGCTGGATGATAACGGCGGGATCGTCGTGATCGACTGGCCGGGCTCGAAAGTCGACGGGTACGCGCTCTACGACCTGGTCCGGCTGGCGGATTCGTTTGTCCTCAGCAACAAGGCGCTGGGTGAGCAGGTCCGGGCGCACTGCCGGCTGTTGGGCTGCGATGCCAAAGACGCGGCGTCACACCTGGCAGCATCGCTCGGGTATCTGTTGTGCGACCTGGACCACTTCCCCAGGCACCTGTTCCTGCCGCTTGCCGACAAATGCGTCACCCGTGTCTCGGCCGCAGTCGAAGCGACCGGGGGTTGACCGGGGGATACCGGGGGCTAAGCGCGGGCAAGTGCGTTAAACTTCCGTGTATGGCCGAGGCCCCCGAAGAAATCCTGAGCGATACCGGCGTTGATAATGATACCGAAGCGGTATCACAGCGTTACAAACTTCTGATCGCATACGACGGGTCGGCGTTTCACGGTTGGCAGAAGCAGGAGCCACCGGACGCCCCGGTGTTGCGGACCGTGCAGGGGGTGATGCACGACGCGCTGCTAAGACTGTTCAAGCAACCGATCAACCTGGTCGGTGCAAGCCGGACCGACTCGGGCGTGCACGCCAAGGGGCAGGTCGCGCACTTCGAAGCGGTGTCGCGTGTCCCCGTCGAGCGGATGGCGATGGCGATCAACAGCCGCCTGCCGGAGGATATCGAGGTCCGACAGGCCGAGGCGGTCAGCCCCGGCTTCGATTCGATCCGATGCGCGGTCACTAAGCAGTACACCTACACGATCCACAACATCGATGAACGCCCGCTCGGGCTCCGGCACCTGGTATATCACTACAGGCACACATTAGATGCTGATCTGATGAACGGCGCGGCGCAACGGCTTGTCGGCGAACACGACTTCGAGGGCTTCAGCGCCGCGGGACATGGGCGGGAATCCACGATCCGCACGATCCACCGCTGCGAGGTGAAACGTGATGGCGGGCAGGTGGTCATCACCGTCGAAGGCAACGGGTTCCTCTGGAACATGGTGCGCATCATCGCAGGGACTCTCTTGGAGGTCGGCCGGGGACGGTTTGAGCCCGAGCACATCGACGAGATACTACGCACCGCCGAACGCCAGCTGGCGGGCCCGACATTGCCGCCGCATGGGCTGTGCCTGGAATGGATCAAGCACGAGTGGACCGACCAGGAAGAACGAGCGTAACCTTTAGCATGCCCATGAAGATCCTCCACATCATCACGCGCCTGATCCAGGGTGGGGCCCAGCAGAACACGGTGCTGAGTTGCGCAGCGCAGGTGCGATCCGGGCACGAGGTGCATCTGGCTTACGGCCCGATCTATGGCCCCGAGGGCTCGCTGCTAGCAGTGGCCAAGGCAAGTGGGGCGGTACTGCACGAAGTCTCATCGATGCGACGCGCGGTCAACCCCTGGCACGACCTGCGTTGCTATTACGCGCTGCGGAAGCTGATCCGTGAGGTTCAGCCCGATATTGTGCATACGCATTCGAGTAAGGCGGGGATCGTGGGTCGCGCGGCGGGCTGGAAAGTACGAGTGGGTGGATTGCCTAAGGTTGTTCACACGGTCCACGGCCTACCCTTCCACGATTACCAGTCTCGGTTGATTCACAATCTGTATGTTCGTCTGGAGTGTTATGCGGCCAAATGGTGTGACCACCTGATCGCAATCACGCCAGCCATGGTTGAAGCATTCGAGAGAAACGACATTGCCGGCCCCGATTGTTTTACGGTGATCCCAAGCGGCGTTGACTTCTCCCGCTTCGTGGTCGAAACCGATGCCCGCGAGAGAGCCAGGGATAGATTGGGGATTGCCGCAGATGCGCCGGTGGTTGCGCTGCTGGCAAGGCTGGATGCGCTCAAGGGGCACGACGACGTAGTTGATATCCTGCCTGATCTGTTAAAGCGACACGGTGACATACAGCTTCTGTTCATCGGCGACGGCTGGCGGCGGGAGCACATCGAGAAACGTATTGCGGATGCGGGTTATTCGGATCGTGTCCGCTTGATGGGGTTGGTCCCCCATGAACAGGTCCGCAATATTCTGCCGGCTGCTGACGTGAAGATATTGCCCTCATATCAGGAAGGCCAGAGCCGGACGCTGATCGAAGCGCTATTATGTGGCTGCGGGATCGTGGCCTACGATGTGGGCGGCATCTCCTCTATCTGTATAGACGGCCAGACCGGCAGGCTCGTGCCGGTCGGGGATAAGCAGGCCTTGGCGGACGCGAGCGACTGGATGATCGAGCACCCCACGGAACGCCAAGCCATGACGGAGCGGGGACGGGTATTGGTTAAAGAAAAATTCAGCGCCGAATCCATGGCTCGGGAATTAGATAAGCTCTATCATCGTTTATTGGAGCAGCACTAGCCCGGGCAAGCCGGGTTGACTCGTATCGATCACAGAGATTTACGAAGGTTTATCGATGGCAAATATCCTTGTAGTCGGCCCGCACCCGGACGATCAGGAACTGGGGATGGGTGGGTCGATCATCCGACTGGCTTCTCAGGGACATAACGTGCTAGTCTTGGACGTGACCAACGGAGAACCCACGCCCCACGGCTCACTCCCCGAGCGCGAAAAAGAGTGGACCGAAGCCGCGAAAATCATGGGGGTGAAGCGTCGTCTGCTTGGGTTGAAGAACCGTGAGGTGCAGCACACGCTCGAGGCCCGGCACAAGATGGCCGGGGTCATCCGCGAGCACCAGGCCCAGATCGTGTTCCTGCCGTTCGAGGAAGATGCGCACCCGGACCACCGGGCGGTGACGCGGATCGTCGAGGATGCCCGGTTCGACGCCAAACTCACCAAGACAGATATTCCGGGCGAGCCGATCTATCCCAAGTGGCTGATCTACTACTACTGCACGCACCTGCGCTGGGTCGCCAACCCGACCTTCTGCATGGACATCACCGAGCAGATGGACGACAAGGAGCGCGCGATCAAGGCCTACCACACGCAGTTTGTCTTGCCGGAGAAGAACCGGCGGGTGGTGGAGTTTGTACGCGAACTAAACGGCTACATGGGCTCGCGCATCGGCGTGCGTTACGCGGAGCCGTTCTTTACGAAAGAACCGATCGGATTGAATGCGATCGGTGGGTTGGTGATGTGAGTGCTAACTCGCGGAAGGCCGCTTCACAGCCATCGCCGGCGTTGAAGTCGTGAGGTGCTGACTATTGGGGTTTACCGGTACTCAATGTCCTGCACGAGGTTGCCTTCGTTGTCGCGTGACCAGACCAGGGTGGGTTCGGGGTGCAGACCGGTGGCGGTGATGCGGGGGGGCAGGTCGTTGCGCGCCGGTTCCAGGAGTTTGAACAGGGCCATCGTGCCGTTGCGTCTCAGATACCGGTAGAGGTCAGGGTCGTCCGCCGATGTCTCGGTGGTGATGCCGTGGGAGCTTCGGGTGAGGACGAAGTTTCTTGTCTGGAGCGAGTCGCGGAGCTGCTTAATAGTTTTAGGTGCCGGCTCACCGCGCTGGTCCATGAACCGTAAGGCCTCGCCGAGGAACTCCATGCGTGAGGCGGCGGTGTTGATCGAGTCTGGTTGCTGTTTGCCGGCGAACTCGGCCCAGCGCTTTGCCAAGGGTCGTAGACTGCCCTCGCCAAATGCTTCGGCAAACGCGGCCCGGCTGTCTCGGTGGGTGCTGACCCGTTTAAGGTAGCGGGCGAACGCGGGTTGGTACTTGTCGTTGTCGCCGTGGATAAGAAAGAACACGATCGACCAGGACTGTGCGTACATCAGCGCCGCACGGTCGGGATCGTTGTGCAGGATGTCGGCCCAGTCATCGGGTGTGAGTTCTACGAGTGCTTTGAATTCAAACGCGGCCCCGCCATTCAGTGCATGCTGCACCTGTTCGAGCCGGCGCGTGCTGGCCAGGCCCGTGGTCATCCCGTCGCCGACGATGATGGCGTCCTCGAAGTACTGGGCGAGCCCCTCGTTGATCCATGTCGGCAGGTCCGTGCCCAGGTGGTTGAACGCGAATTGGTGGAACCCCTCGTGCTGGAGCACTTGAAAAGTCTGACTCCGGCTGCGGCCCTGGGTCCAGGTCGCGAGTCCTTGAGATTTAGGCGAGAAGAAGAACATCCCGCCGGTGTTGTTGGCTTTGAAGTCCTGGCTCGCCATGAAGCTGAGATACTGCGCCTCGGTGCGGAACAGGTACAGCGGCATCTGGCTCTGGCTGCGTGCGTTGAAGTCGCGGAAACGGTCTTCGTACTGAGCGAAGACCGTGTCCATGTGTCGGCCGAACGTACGGACCTCGTCGCGGGTCAGGTTGGTGTGGATCAGGTAGGACTTGCTGCGGAACTTCTTAAGCTCAGGTGTTCCGGCATTCAGCGTATTTGTGAATAACAGACACAGCAGCACCGCGACGATGGATGTGAGCCGATGGGCTCCACAGCGGGACAGATCGGTCGTGTTGCGTTTGGGCTTGGCCGGCGTCATCCGAAAATCAACCGATATGTATCTGGATGAAAAATTACTTGCCGGCGTAATCGATGACCCGGCTGATCTCGCTCCGCATGTCGTGGCGGTGGATGACACGATCGACGAAGCCCTTCTCCCGGAGGAACTCGGCCCGCTGGAAGCCTTCGGGCAGGTCCTGCCGGACGGTGTTGGCGATCACGCGCGGCCCGGCGAAGCCGATCAGGGCTTCACGTTCCGCGAGGATCACATCGCCGAGCATCGCGAAGCTGGCCGTGACGCCGCCGGTCGTCGGGTCGGTCAGGACGCTGATGAACAGGCCGCCCGCATCATCGAGCCGTGCCAGCGCCGCGGAGGTCTTACTCATCTGCATCAGCGAGAGGGCGGATTCCTGCATACGAGCCCCGCCCGATGCGCTGACCACGATCACAGGCCGATCAATCTCGGTACCCAACTCGATGGCGCGTGTGATCTTCTCACCCACCACGCAGCCCATCGACGCCATCATGAAACGGTTATCCATCACGCCAAGCACGACACCACGGCCCTTGATAAACGCGCGTCCGCACTGGATGGCGTCGTTCTGGCCGGTCTTGGCCTGTTCATTGATGAGCCGTTCCTTGTAGGGGATACGGTCCTGGAACCGCAGGGTGTCTTTGGGCGTCAGGTCCGCCCACAACGGCTCGAAGCTGCCGGGGTCGCAGAGCTGCTCGATGCGCTGCATCGCGTCGATCCGGTAGTGGTAGTCACAGTCCGGGCAGACGTGCAGATTCTGGGCGACCTGCTTGGCTTACAGCATAGCCTCACAGTTGGGGCAGCGTTTCCACAGCCCCTCGGGCACGCCGGCGGGCCTGCCGTTGGTTTCCTGTTTCTGCTGGCCAAGCCAGGTACGGTCAGCGGGGTTCGGGGTGGCTTGGGTCATCGTCTTGGTTGTCGTTGTTGTTTTCACGGGGTCTTCCGGGAAGGGTCCGGGGGGCTTCCAGCCAAAATATGGCTATCCTTGGGCCCTGATGCGAACAACCCCGCTCAAGGCGGGGCGACAGGATTATATCGGCAAACCCCTCAGGGATACACCAGCCATGCGTATAGTTCGATTTGTGGATAATCACGGTAAAATCATTACCGGTAAAGAATTAGATGGCGGTATCGCCGAAAAATTATCCGGACCCATCGGCCCCGGTTTATCGGAATCGACCGGGGAGCGGCTCCAGATAGGCCGTTTATTGGCCCCGTTAGAGCCGAGCAATCTGATCTGCATCGGCAAGAATTACGCCGAGCACGCCGCCGAGATGGACTCGGACGCGCCGCCCCGGCCGATCATTTTTATGAAGCCAACCGGAGCGCTGAATCACCCGGACTGCCCGATCCGCCTGCCCGCCTGCTCCCACGGCCCAGAGGTGGACTACGAGGGTGAGCTGGCCGTGGTCATCGGCACCCCGGGAAGGGATATCCCCAGATCTAAAGCATTCGACCACGTCCTGGGCTATACCATCGCCAATGATGTCTCCGCACGCTGGTGGCAGACGCAGGGCAGCGGCGGGCAGTGGGTCCGCGGCAAGGGCTTCGATTCGTTCTGCCCGCTGGGCCCCGTGCTGGTCACGGCGGACGAGGTCCCCGACCCGCAGAACCTGACTCTGACCACCACGCTAAACGGCGAGGTCGTGCAGGATGGCCACACGCGCGACATGATCTTCCCCGTCGATGAACTGATCTCATTCCTGAGTCAGGACACCACGCTCCAGCCCGGCACCGTCATCCTCACCGGCACCCCCGCAGGCGTGGGCGCGGGACGCAAGCCCCCGGTCTTCTTAAAGCCCGGCGACGTCGTCACGATCGAGATCGAAAGAATCGGGAAGCTGACGAACCACGTTGTCGCTGCGGAGGTTTGCGAATAACACATTCAACCCACGTCGAAGCCCACGTTCGACGAACGTGGGCTTGTTTATTCTCATACAAAACATGCCCACCCCCCCCGAGCAATTCATCAGCGAACCCATCACCCCGGTCCCCGGGACGTTCGACTCGCGCACCATGGGCACCGGTGAGCCCGGCCTGCCACAGCGGTTCAGCTGGCGGGAGGAAGAATATGTCGTCAATGAGGTCTTATCGGTGTGGAAGACCAGCGGCCTGGACAGTACCGGCGGCGAGGTCTATCTCCGCCGACACTGGTGGGAGCTGCGCACCGTCTGCGGCCACATCATGAAGCTCTACTTCGAGCGCCAGAAGAACCGCAAGAACGCCAAGGCGCGGTGGTTCTTATATACGGTTGTTGAACCTGATTAACCGTCCGTTAATTGATCGTCCCGATGGTGGATTCGCCGGTGTTCGGGTCGACGGTCACGGTGACTGTGAAGCCCTCGCAGACCAGCGTGATGGTGGCGGCGGTGGCCTGGTCGAGCCCGCCGTAGACGCCGAAGCCCAACTCGTCGTCGCCGCCCAGCGTGTAGCCGCTGATGGTGACGCCGGTGAGGCTTGCCGCGGCGCCGCTGCCGTAGTCCATGAGATAGGGTTTCTTGTTGATCGGGTTGGTAATCGGCGTGGCGGTGTCGCTTGATAAGGCGATGTGGTAGGTGTCGTTGGGGTTGTCGAAGACGACGACGCGCGTGTCCTCGCTGTGCGCGATCGATTCGACCTGCGCAAACGCCAGGTCGGCGGCGAGTGTGGAGGCCGCGCCCTGGAGCTTGCTGAATGACGTGTCGCCCAGCATCGGGACCGCCAGCGCCGCGGCGATCGCCAGCACGATCACCACCGTCATCAGCTCAACGAGCGTGAAGCCCGCCAAGGACCCCGGCCGGGGCCTGCCCGATCGCGTCTTTTGGGCAATACATTTCATCAACTTTATCATCGGCGTGATCGGACGCCCTGTTTGGGGGCATCTGGAACGGATACACGACCGATAATCTCAAACCGATCCGCCTGTCTGGATTAAGTGGGTTTTCCGGGTTGACGATGATATCTCTAGCGCAAGCCCGGGGTCTGCGCGTAATGACTGACTGCGTACACTCAAGGGAGTTATCGATGCAACCATGCGACAGAAATCCGGCGAGCCACACCGGGTTCACGCTGATGGAGACGATGATCGCCGTCACCGTGCTGGCGTTCTCGGTCGCCGCGCTGACGCAGGCGGTCGTGTCCGGGCAGTCGCACACATACGAGGCTCTGCACTCATCACGCGCGATTGCTTTAGCCGAGGCGATGGTCGACGAGATACTCAGCAAGCCCTACGACGACCCGGACGGCGATCTCATTGTCGGCCCGGATGCCGGGGAATCGTCGCGCGACCTGTTCGATGCCGCGGATGATTACGACGGCTTGACCGAAGCGGTCGGTGCTGTCCAGGACCAGGCCGGGGTTGCGTACCCGCTGCTGTATCAAAACTTCGGCCGATCGGTTACGGCTTCTTACACGACCGTGAACCTGGCCGACCTCGGCGGCGACCACGACGGCCTGACCGTGACCATCACCATCACGGATATGAACGGGCGTACCTGGGTCGTCAGTCGATTCATACAGGAGCCCGCTTCGTGAGTGAAAAACGGCGTAACCATTATTTAACAATTGCAACACATCAAGGGCTCACGCTGGTCGAGATGCTGATGGCATTGACGATCACCGGGCTGATCGGGGTGGCGATCGCGTCCATGCTCTCGGCGGTGGCCTACGGGACCGACAGCAGCAAGGACCTCCGCTCGCTGGTGGTCAAGAACAAGACGCTTAGCTCGCGTATCACCGCGGCCGTGCGTAGCTCGGCGCAGCTCCTGGACGCGGACGACGGGTACATCGTGCTGTGGACCAAGGACCTCAATGAAAGCGGCCAGCCGGACCTGCTCGAATTACAGCGGATCGAACTGGACGCCGGCACGGATGAGCTGACGTCGTACACCCCCGCCGGTGGGGCGGTCGATGTGGCCTACGACCTGGACACCGACGACTTCGACGCGGTCACAACCGCCCTGATCGGGTCGGGTGACCTGGAAGGGGCCTTGTGGGCGACGGGCGTTTCGCAGTGGACGATCGACATCGACGAGGCCGACCCGCAGGACGCCGGGCTGGTGAGTTTCCAACTCACGCTGGACGCAGGCGGGCTGACGGATACCTCCATCACCGCGGTTTCATTGCGGGATTAGTCTAAGAAAGATCAGGGCAGAATCATGCGCGAGAGGGATTACACAATAGAAGACTCGGCCCATGTTCGCAGAACATGGGCTTCGAGGAATTGTGTGCGTCAGCGCGGTGTGGCGATGCTGCTGGTGCTGATCGCCGTGGCCATCGCGACGATCCTGTCGATGTCGTTTCTTTCGTCTCAGGCGACCTCGCTGGGGGTCGCGCAGAACGTCCAGGGCCACGCCCAGGCCCGCAGCGTCGCCGAGTCGGCCCTGGTGGTCGCGATCAACTACGTCCAGACGGATGACGACTGGCGGACGGACAAGGCCGAGGGGCAATGGGTCTCCAGCGCGTCCTTCAACGGCGGCACCTTCGACCTCTACGCCTACGACGGGCTGGACACCGACGGCGACGGCGTGGTCGACGACACCGATGGCGACCTCTCGGACGACGCCTCCGACCCGGTCACGATCAAGGTCGTCGCCGATGTCGATGGCGTCAGCCATACCGTCTTCGCGGTGGTGACGGCGGGTGAAACCGTT
>JAJDCW010000220.1 GCA_029260635.1 Phycisphaeraceae bacterium
CGGGCTCGGCCACGCCCGACCGCGCGAACCCGGTGAAAGGCTTGTCATCGTCATCTCCAACTCGCAGGGATTCGCCCATGAGTTGAAGGACGCGAACCAGTGCTACACCCACGTGCTGGAAGAACGACTCAACCAAGACAATCCGGCTCGGCCGGTCACGGTCGCCAACTGGTCTCTCGGCGGCATCAGCGGGCCGGAGATGCTGCTGCTCGCCGCCCGCGCGGTCGATCATCAGCCCGACGCGGTTTTGCTGGTCACACACAGCAACCCGTTCAGCCATCATCGATTGAATAACCCCCTCTCGTTTTATCTCAGCGATGTGGGGCAGCTGGCTTATACCCGCCCCATCCGGAGCAGGCTGCCCGGCTGGTTCCTGCGCCAACACCAGGTCTATGACCCCGGGACTTTCCTGGAAGCACATTGCGGGCTGGTGCAGTGCCGAAACACGTTTGTGGAGCAACGGCACCGGCGTTGGCATATCGCCGAAGCCGCAGACGTACCCCGACGGGGGAAACAACGGTTATACGGTGCCCCGGAGGTGCGGAAGTCCGGCGACAAGATGCTCAAAGCCTGCATCGAGGTGTTCCGGAAGCATCACCCCGACACGCCGATCCTGCTGGTCAATATGCCGCTGGAACAATCCGGATGGACAGAAGCGGCCTGGCCACGACTCCAGGAGTTCGGCCAACGCATGCACGACATCGCCGAGAAAATGCCCGGGGTCGCCGCGATCGACGCCACCGAGTTGATTGAAGACGACCTGTTTCTAACCCATACCCACCTGTCGGCGCAGGGCCATGTCGAGTTCGCGGACTACCTGCTACCTGTTGTAGAAGACGAGCTTGACCGATCAGCACGTATCAGAACCGACCTGCCCTGACCCTGGACACACCAAACGTCTATGCTTTTTAATTCGTTCGAGTTCATGATCTTCGCGCCCGTGGTACTGCTGACCGCGGCGGTCCTGCGTGGCCGGGCGCTCCGGCTGTGGCTGGTGGTGATGAGCTATGTGTTTTACGGGTGGGCCGAGCCAGCCTACTGCCTGCTGCTGTTTGGTTCGACGCTGCTGGACTTTAATGTCGCCAAGAAGATCGATGCGACCGACGATCCGGCCAAACGAAAGAAGTATCTCTGGTACTCGCTGGTCGGCAACCTGGGCGCACTGGCCGCGTTCAAGTACCTGGGTTTTTTCACACAGACCCTCAACGGCCTGGCGGAGATCGCCCAACTCCCGCTGGAGCTGCCGATCCCCAAGATCCTGCTCCCGGTCGGCATCAGTTTCTACACCTTCCAGACGCTGTCCTACACGATCGATGTCTACCGCGGCAAGATCAGGGCGACAGACCGTTTCAGCACGATGGCGTTGTACGTCGCGTTCTTTCCGCAGCTGGTTGCCGGTCCGATCGAGCGGGCCGACCGCTTGCTGCCGCAGCTTAACGAACGCCAGCCCCGCAGCAGCGACGACGTGCTGGCGGGCATCAGCCGGATACTCTGGGGGCTGCTCAAGAAAATCGTGTTCGCCGACTGGCTGGCGATCTATACCGCCGATGTCTTCGCACGACCCGGCGCATCGTCACAGGCGGAACTATTGCTGGCGACCTACGCCTTCGCGTTCCAGATCTACCTGGACTTCTCAGCTTATTCCGACATCGCGATCGGGCTGGCGCGGACGATGGGCATCAGGCTCGAAGAAAACTTCCGCTGGCCTTATCTAGCGCGCAACATCTCCGAATTCTGGCGGCGCTGGCACATCAGCCTGTCCACCTGGCTGCGTGATTACCTCTACATCCCGCTGGGGGGTTCAAGGCTGGGCACGAAGCGCACGCTGGGCAACGTTGTCATCGTCATGTTCCTCGGCGGGCTCTGGCACGGGGCCGACTGGAAGTTCGTCAACTGGGGGCTCTGGCACGGGCTGGGGCTGATGCTGTTCCACGTCTGGTCAACCCGGACCGGACGCAAAGTCCAGGAAGACAAGCCTTGGCGCATCGCCGACCTGTGGGGCATCCTGCTGACGTTCCACTACGTGTTGGTGTCGTGGGTCCTTTTCCGTGCCGAATCGATGTCGGATGCTATGGTGATCCTGAAAAAGATCTGTTCGCCCTGGCGTTTCAGCGAGTTCCGCTGGCCGACGGAGGATATGGCCCGGTTCGGGATCTTTCTTGGCGTCTGTGTCCTGGCACACGTCGTGCGCGGCCTGGGCTGGACCGACCGGCTGACCCGTGTCCGCTCGCCGATCCTGATCGGCCTCTTCTGGGGGCTGGTCGTTGTCCTGATCGCCCTGCTCGCCGCGCCGGTCCGCGCTCGGTTTATTTACTTCCAGTTCTAAATACGTTAGATACTGCCGAAGCGTCAATGTTTAGCCGCCGCGGCCACGCGGCGCATACCGGGCGTTGCCGCCCGGGCTAAACAAGATCGACGCATCACTACATGCTAGGCAGAACTACTTTTCTCACTTCGTAGCGAATATCACGGCAAAGACTCAACGTACTGAAAAACCTCATCCAACGGCTTGCCGAACACCTGCGCGATCTTAAACGCGACCTCCAGTGACGGTGAATACTTCCCCCCCTCGATCGCGTTGACCGTCTGACGCGTCACACCGATCTGCTCCGCCAGCTGCTGCTGCGTCATCTCGTCCTGATGGAATCGCAGCGTCTTGATCTGGTTTTTGATCTGGGTTTTTTCTTTGCCCACGTTCACATCCCCCGCCGGTAATAGACCAGTTGCATCGTCAGCTTGAGAACCTCCGAGAGGAACATCAAAAGAAACAAGAAGTGTGCGATCCAGACATTGTTGATCTCAAAAATCATGCCGGTGATCGCGATCAGCACGCCACCACCAAGCACGTGGGAAGAGACACTATCTGCTCGCCACTCGATCAACCGGTCACGCTCGTCACGGCCCTCGGGTTTGCCAAAGCACACCGCGATGATGTGGCCCGCCGTGAGCATGATGACCAGCAGCACGATCGACACCGTAAACAACGGCACATAGGCGATCAGCACAGGCACCCCGTCGGCCATCATGAAACCCGCGACCGCAAAGTACCCCCCAAAGATCACCATCAACGAGACCAGCTGGACCCAGACACTCTTTTCCTCAAAAGACGTATTCATGTCGTCTCCTTTCGTTCGTATGTCACAGTTTGGTTTATTTGACACTGTGTCAATTATATTTGACATCTCGTGCATGTCAAGTTTCTTTGACATGTCATATCGAAAAACCTTAGAAAACCTTAAAAACCGGCTAGGATTGTGTATTAATGGCCCGGAGAGGCGGATCGGCCCAAGATTCTCTATGATCGGTGCCAAACCCCAAACACCCGCCCTCATGGAGCCTGTATGCCCGCCCCCTTTGCCGCCGAGCCTCAGACCATGGAACCCGTAGACCGCCCCGAAACCGCTATTTACCGCCTGGAGGTCCGCCCCAAGCCCGGCCAGCCCGACCCGCACGGCGAGGCCCTGCTACGCCTTGCTCGCGAGCAGCTCGGCAATATCACCGCCGTCCACACCGCCCGACTCTACCTAATCCAAGCAGCGCTCACCGACGCCCAGGCCGAAAAGCTTGCCGGTGAACTCCTGACCGACCCCGTGAATCAGGATGCCACCGCCGGCGCACGCCCGGTCGATGATCGGCACTCGATGATCGAGGTCCACTACCAGCCCGGCGTGATGGACCCGGTTGCCCAGTCCGCCAAGTCCGCCATCTGTGAGATGTTCCCGGAACTAACGGAAGACGAGGTTCAGGTACGCACGGGTTTCCGCTACGACTTCGATCACGATGAAGACGGCGAGCGTCCGGCACGTGAAGCGCTGGTGGAGTTCGCCGAAGGCGCGCTGGCCAACCCCGTCATTGAGGATATCCATACCACCGCTTTCACCCCCGATGAGTTCCCACACGGCCAGGCCTACGACCTGAACATCACCCACGTCCCGATCCGCGAACTGGACGACGATGCCCTGACGAAACTCTCGCGCGACGGGCACCTGTTCCTGAGCCTCGCCGAGATGCACGCCATCCGCGACCACTTCTGCGCGATCGACCGTGACCCGACGGATATCGAGCTGGAAACCTTCGCGCAGACCTGGAGCGAGCACTGCGTCCACAAGACGCTGAAGTCCACGATCCACTACCGGCAGGGTACGGGGCACGGGGATCAGGGATCGGGGTTGAGCTTTGAGGGTAAGGCCGGGCACACGATCCATGAGGACGGCTCGGTTACGATCGACAACCTGCTGAAGCGCACCGTCGCAGCCGCGACCTTCGAGCTGATGGAGACCCAGCCCCACAAGGACTGGTGCGTCAGCGTCTTCGAAGACAACTCGGGCATCGTGAAGTTTGACGACACGGATGGCATCTGCATCAAGGTCGAGACCCACAACCACCCCTCCGCGATTGAGCCCTACGGCGGCGCAGCGACTGGCATCGGCGGGTGCATCCGCGACATCATCGGTACGGGGATGGCCGCCAAACCCATCGCCAATACCGACACCTTCTGCGTCGCTCCCCCGGAAACTTTGGCCCAAGATGTTCCGGGCGGCGTTATCCATCCCAAGCGCACGCTGCAACAGGTCGTCGCGGGTGTCCGGGACTACGGCAACCGGATGGGCATCCCTACGCTCAACGGGGCCGTGTACTTCGATCCCGATTACATTGCTAACCCGCTGGTCTTCGCAGGCTGCATCGGGCTGATCCCGCTGGATGGCTGCTTCGGCAGGGCCAACCCCGGCGACCGCATCGTCGCGCTCGGCGGCGCGACCGGTCGCGACGGCATCCACGGCGCGACGTTCTCCAGTGCCGAGCTGACCGATACCCACGCCGACGAGTTCTCGCACGCGGTGCAGATCGGCAACGCGATCACCCAGAAGCAGACCCTCGACGTCATCCTCCAGGCACGCGACCAGGAAGACGGCCCGCTGTACTCCGGCCTGACCGACTGCGGCGCAGGCGGCTTCTCCAGCGCCATCGGCGAACTCGGTGAGAAGACCGGCGCCTACGTCACACTTGACAGCGCGCCGCTGAAATACCCGGGCCTAAGCTACACCGAAATCTGGATCAGCGAAGCGCAGGAACGCATGATCCTGTCGGTCCCGCCGGACAAACTCGAACGGCTCAAGGTCCTCTGTGAATCCGAGGGCGTCGAGCTTTCCGACATGGGCCACTTCGGCGAACTCGCGCACGACTCCGATGTGCCTCAGCTCGTCCTGGCCTACCAGAGCACCGTGGTCGGACACCTGCCGATGCCCATGCTCCATGACGGCATCCCCACACCAACCCGCGAAGCGATATGGCCCCCGGAAGTCTCTTCGCCCCAATCCCCGACGGCCAATCATCAACCACTGGACGCGACGCTCAAGTCGCTGCTCGCCCACCCCAACATCGCCAGCAAGCACTGGATCGTCCGCCAGTACGACCACGAGGTGCAGGCCGGATCAGTAGTCAAACCGCTGGTCGGCCCGGAGCAGGACGGTCCGTCCGACGCCGCGGTCATCCGACCCAAGCTAGACAGCCAGCGCGGCATCGCCATGAGCGTGGGCGGCGCATCGTACCTTTCCGAGAAAGCAACTCAACGCGGCACCGCTACCGACGGGGACTCCTACTGGGCCACGCTCGCCGCGGTTGATGAAGCGGTTCGCAACGCGGTCTGTGTCGGCGCCGACCCCACACGCATCGCGATCCTCGATAACTTCTGCTGGCCCAACTGCGACGACCCCCACATGCTGGGCACGCTCGTCCGCGCGTCGGAAGCCTGCTACGACGGCGCGATGGCGTACAAGACCCCGTTCGTCTCCGGCAAGGACTCGCTGAGCAACCAGTTCACCACCAAAGACGGCCAACTGATCACGATCCCGCAGACGCTGCTGATCTCCGCGGTCGGCATCGTCAACGACACACGCAAGTCGCGCACCATGGACGCCAAAGCCCCCGGAAATTTGCTCCTGCTTGTCGGGCAGACAACCGGCAGGCTCGGCGGCTCGCACTACACCCAACTCGGCGGCGAGACGTCCGACAAACGCATCCCCCGCGTGGACCTGTCCGTCGGCCCTATCACGGCGAAGGCCGTCGCATCACTGATCGACCAGGGGCTGGTCCGCTCCGCGCACGATTGCTCCGAGGGCGGCCTGCTCGTCGCCGCCGCCGAGATGGCTTTCGCCGGACGCGTCGGCCTGGATCTGGACCTCGCCGCCCTCCCGTCGGCACAACCACTTGACACCAACGCCGCCTGTTTCGCCGAGACTCCGAGCCGATACCTCTTAGAGATTCAGCCCGAGAAGCTTGACGCCGTCATCAAGTCACTACAAATGACCGAGACCCCGTTCGGACAGGTCGGCGCATTTGCCAGCCACGTCCGCCTGACCCTGCGGACACCGCAAGACGGACAGGTGATCAACGCAAGCCTCGACGAACTCCGAAACGCCTGGATCGGTACACTGGATTGGTGATAATCAAGATCACCGCATAGACACACCTTCTTAGGTTCACCCCTATAATCCCCCCATGTCCAAGGTCGATCCCGACAACACGCTCTACCTCATCGACGGCCACGCGCAGATGTTCCGCGCGTTTTTCGCGATCCGTGGCGGGATGACCAGCCCCGTGACTGGGGAGCCGACCAATGCGCTGTTCGCCTTTACCGGGATGCTCATCAAGCTGTTCAAGGACTGCAAGCCGCCTTACGCGGCCATGGTGATCGACCCCAAGGGCAAGACCTTCCGCGACGAGTTCTACCCCGAGTATAAGGCCAACCGCGACGAGGCCCCCGATGACTTCGTGGCGCAGATCCCACGGATGTTCGAGCTGGCGGAGCTGTTTGGGTTGCCGATCATCGAGGCGACGGGCTACGAGGCCGACGATGTGATGGCGACGCTAGCCGACCAGGTCGCCGCGGGCGGCTTCGACGACCAGGCACCGGGCATGCACCTGCGCCTCGTCGCCAAGGATAAAGACCTCGAGCAGGTCCTCGGCGACCGCGTCACGCTCTATGATGTCCAGACCGACCAGACGCTCGACGCCGACGGGCTTATCGAGAAACGCGGGATCACCCCCAAGCAGGTCATCGACTACCAGACCCTGATTGGTGATCCCACCGACAATATCCCGGGGGTCAAAGGTATCGGACCCAAGACCGCGCAGAAGCTGCTCGATCAGTTCGGCACCGTCGATAACCTGATCGCTAACCTCGACCAGCTCAAGGGCAAACAGAAAGAGAACCTGGAGAACGCCCGTGACAACGGCGCGATTGAGTTGACCCGCCGACTCGTCACGCTGCGGCGGGACACACCTGTAGATTTTTCACTCAACGACGCTCAAACAGACGGCACGGCAAAGATCAAGGGACCCGAGCTGCTCGCCCTATTCAAAGAGTTGGGTTTCAATCGCCATGTCACGGACCTACAGAAACTATTAGGGATCAGCGAAGAGAAAGCCGCACCTAAGAAGACCACAAAGAAGAAGGCCACCCCCCTACCCGCTGGCGGCCTGTTTGGCCATATCGATCAAGACGAGGCGCAAGACGACGATGAACAAACAGTCGTCGTCTCTGTCGACGGAAATTACAGGGCGATCACCACTGAGAATGAATTAGCTGATCTGGTCAAGACGCTTAAGAAACAGAAACTGATAGCGATCGACACAGAAACCATCGGGCTGGGTCACCACGCGCCCCTCTGCGGCATCTGCCTTTCATGGGAAGCCGGCAGCGGTGTGTATGTACCGGTGCAGTCACCGGACCCCAGCCAACACCTCGACGAAGCGGCCGTCCTGAAAGCGCTCGGCCCGGTGATGTCGGAAGAAAGCATCGGCAAGTGCGGGCACAACCTCAAGTACGACCTGCTCGTGCTGCGTCACAGCGGTGTCGAACTCAATGGCATTGTCTTCGACTCCATGATCGCCGGCCACCTGCTTGGCTCCCCCGGGCTGAGCATGGACCACATGGCCCTGTCACTGCTGAACTACGAGACCATCCCGATCAGCCGGCTGATCGGGGAACGTGGCCGGGGCAAGACCCAGAAGACGATGGACCAGGTCCCGATCGAGCTGGCGACGCCCTACTCGGCGGAGGATGCCGACATCAGCCTTCGGCTGTGCGAGGAGTTGCGACCGAAGATCGACGAGGCCGAGATGGCTTCGCTGCTGGATGACGTCGAGACCCCGCTGATCGACGTGCTGGCAACGATGGAAGACCACGGGATTAAGGCCAACCCTGAAGTATTGGACGAGCAGAAGGCGCAGCTGGCCGAACGTATCGAGGAGCTGCGAGAACAGATCCACGAGGCGGCCGGCGGCGCGTTTAATGTGGATTCGCCTAAGCAGCTCGCGGAGGTCTTGTTCACCAACCTCGGCCTGCCGGTGGTCAAGCGGAAGAAGACCGGGCCATCGACGGATGTGGAGGTGCTTGAAAAGCTCGCGGATATGGAAGGCATCGACCCGGTTGCCCAGAAAGTACCGGTATTGATGCTCGAATACCGCCAGCTATCCAAGCTCGTGGGGACCTACCTGGGCAACCTCAAGGACAGCATCAGCGAGGTGGATGGCAGGGTCCACGCGAAATTCCACCAGACCGGCGCCGCGACAGGGCGGCTATCCAGCAGCGACCCGAACCTGCAGAACATCCCGATCCGCACGGAAATCGGCCGACAGATCCGAAAGGCATTCATCGCCGAGCCCGGACACGTTCTGATCAGCGCCGACTACTCGCAGATCGAGCTGCGCATCCTGGCACATCTGAGTGATGACGCACACCTGAAAGAAGCCTTTGACAATGACCGCGACATCCACACCGCCGTCGCGTCGGAGGTATTCGAGACGCCTTTGGATGAGGTCACGCCCGAGCAGCGCAACCACGCCAAGGTGATCAACTTCGGCATCGTCTACGGCGTCACCGCCTACGGCCTGGCGCGGCGCATCGAGGGCCTGGATAACGATGGCGCAAAAAAACTCATCAACGGCTACAAACAACGCTTCGAGGGGATTGACCGGTTCCTGGATCAGTGTGTCGATCAGGCCCAGACTCACGGCTACGTCACCACAATCCTCGGCCGCCGCCGGGAAGTCTCGGAGATCAGTTCATCCAACGGGCAGACCCGGCAGCTCGGTGAACGGCTGGCGATCAACAGCGTTGTTCAGGGGTCCGCCGCCGACCTGATCAAGCTGGCGATGGTGAACCTGCACCGCCGGATCAAGCGCGAGACGCTGCCGATGAAGATGCTGCTGCAGATCCACGACGAGCTGGTGTTTGAAGTCCCCGAGGCCGACACCGACCGGGCCGCCGAGGTTATCCGTCATGAGATGGAGCACGCGATGGAGTTGTCCGTCCCGCTGAAAATTGATATGGGAATCGGTGCCGATTGGTTCGCAGCCAAGTAATCATGTGGCTTGGACGGGCTCGGGCATCTGCCTTAATCGCCAGGCGATCGATGATACATAGATCACCAGTGTCGCCGCCATGAAAAACTCCTGAAGCTCGCTCTGACGCGCCCAGTAGGGTTCGTCTTGTAAGTCAGACATTTTCACATACAAACGCACCGGCCGATAGGTCAGGAACACCATTATTGCGCAAACCAAAGTCGCGGTCGTTGGCCAGAACCAGTAGCCGATTTCCGTTGGTGCCAGCGGCGGCTTACGTCGTGCCAGAATTAGTGGCGCCGCAAAAGCGCCGATATAACACCACAGCTCCACCAAATTCTTGCTGTTCCGCCCGAGCATCTTGCCCGCGAAGTTATCGAGGTTGTGGATGTTGGTCTCGCCCTGTTCGTTCAGGCCCAGTGCCGTTATCGTGACCGGCTGCGCCTCCTTCTTGCCTATTGACACGGCGATGTGATGCCCCCATGACAGTTCCTCGCCGGCGAAATAAATCAGACCGATCGCGCAGATAACCATCCAGATGCCCAGCTTCTTGCCCGGGAATCGCTTACGGCGGATCACCGAATAGACCGCGGCAACAATACCCGGTAGAAGGATCAACACCGCGGCGTACTCGGTCGGGCCTTCTTTATAGGTTGCCAGGACGTACCAGGAGAGTGTGGTCCCGTCTTTCTGTGGGTAGAACCCGCTCTGCATCGACCCCGGGCCAAGGAGCAATTCCAACCCAAGAAACAGGATCACCGTGACACCCAGCATCGGGATGACAAACCAGGTCAACCATCTGGGTAGGTCCCGCAGGGGGTTTACCCCGGCTGTCGGAGGCTGTGTGCCGCTGCTGCTCTGAGATACATCCGCCGGTTCGTGTTCTGTCATAGTTGTAGGTGCCCGTGAGAAATGCCTTCGATATGACGATTTTAAACCGCCCGTCACTAACCGTCCACCTCGGCGAGGATGTCCTGGGTGACATCCCAGAAGTCTTCTTCCCGGAAAGCGGTCGCGGCACCGAGGAGTGAGCTGTAACGCTGCGTGTGATGGTTCCAGTGGTCTTGTGCTGAGAATAGTTTCTGCTTGACGATCTGAGCGATGGCCGGGTCTTTGGTTTTGAGGTATCGTCGGTACGCCACCATCCCCCCGATCATGTCGCGTAGCACCTCAAAGAACGACTCTGCCGAGATCAGCGAATTCACAAGCGGCTCAAGCTCGCGGTGCCGCCGGTCGCTGATGATCTGCTGTAGCGCGGCGCGGTGTCGGCCGATCGACTCCGCGGCGGATTCTTTCTCATTAAATAATTCATCCAGTTGAGCCGAGCGAAGGGTCTGGATGATCCGCCAGGCCGAGCGGGCCTCGAGCAGGTCGTCCTGGATCCAGTCGGCGTTGGGATGCCAGGGGTTGTCGCGTCCGCTGGCGAAGGGGCCAAGGTAAAACGCCTGACGGATAAACTCCGAAGAGTCCTCCAAAAGCCTGACCAGATGCGGGGCGACGTCGTCATCAAACCCAAGCCGTTCCCGCACCCACAGCTCCGCCAACGCACGCGGATCGGCCTGCGGGTCGTCAGCCAACAAGGGGGCCGCAAACACATTCGCGTCGATCCACTGCTCGTTCTTTACGAACGGCCCGCCCCAGCCCCCGCCACGGACCCACGCCCATACGCCCGCCAGGTTAACCCTGCCCACGGCCTCGGCCAGCCCGTGCACCTCACCGTCCACACCCGCGACCTCCGGGCCACCATCGCGCCACAAGGGTGCCTGCCAGTTGGGGATGCCGCCCTTGCCCTCGAACTCGCGCTGGCACTGCAATTCATACAGGATCGGTCGATCACCACACACCAGGCTCGACGGGTTCCACCGCTGGTAACGCCAGAAGTCCGTCTGGGTAAACTTGAACGACAGCACCAGGCGGTCGTCCTCGGGATCGCCCGGCAGGTCCGCCGCGATACGCTTGGCGAGGTCCGGCACGTCGTGCATCCCGCCGGGGCGCAGGTTCCACGCCCGGACGATCAGCCGTTTATTCTTCCCCTCAACGACCGATTGGTAAAAACGCTTGATGAACGAGGTCGCTCGATCGGCCCGGCCGAACTGACTGCAACGCGGGCAGTGCGGGCTGTAGAGGTCGTTCCCCACCAGGTGCGGCAGCCGATGGGCGTCCGTGTCACCAAACCGCAGCACGATCCCCGCGATTTGAGGCCACTGGTTGATCAAGGCCTCTATCGCCGCCGCTGATTTTTCCAATGCCTGGTCGCTGGCGGGGCACAGCGTCTCCGGTCGTCCCTTGCAGCAAAGCCCATTGATATTCCGCTCAACCAGATGAACCGGGAGCACCAGCACGTCATAGGACAGATAGACAGCCAGCCCGGCGGCGTGGGCGGCGTTGATCGTCTGCCCGATGTGGTCCACCCGCGAGCCCACCCATCGGCGCACCTCATCGGACCCGATCGCGTCGGCATTCTGCATCCCCGACAGGGCGGT
>JAJDCW010000221.1 GCA_029260635.1 Phycisphaeraceae bacterium
CCTGAGTAGCCAAACGCCGAGTCGCGCACGCCGATGACGGCCTCGTCCAGGTCGGCCGAGGCGTCCACGATGATCGCGTTCTTCCCACCCATCTCGCAGATGACTTTCTTAACGTGGTGCTGATTGCCCGGGGTCACGCCCGCGGCCTGGATGATGTCTAGCCCCACGGCTTTGGAGCCGGTGAAGGCGATCAGGGCAACACGCGGGTTACGGACTAAAGCCGCGCCGACAGTTTCACCTTGACCTGCGAGGAACGAGAGCACGCCGCGCGGGATGCCGGCTTGCCAGAAGATGTCGCACATGACTTTGGCGGTGCCGGGCGTCTGCTCGGCGGGCTTGACGATGACGGTGTTCCCGGTGACCAGCGCGGCGGCGGTCATGCCGCAGCAGATCGCAAGCGGGAAGTTCCAGGGGCTGATGATGACAGCGACGCCGCGGGGCTGATGCCACTGGGTATTCAGTTCGCCGACGAATTTACCCAGGCGTTTGGGCTCGAAGAGGTCCACGGCCTGGCGTGCGGAATACTCGCAGAAGTCGATAGCTTCGCAGACATCGCCATCCGCTTCGCGCCAGGGCTTGCCTGATTCGCGGATGATAATTCCCGACAATTCGTCGCGACGTTGACGGATGATCGATGCGGCGGCGATGAGCAGGTTGGCCCGTTGGACCACGTCGGTGTCACGCCAGCTAAGGAAGGCCTCTTCGGCACGAGACACGGCGTTGTGGGCCTGCTCGACGGTTCCGTCGTTGGCGACCGGCTCGACTGTGACACCCTTGATTGATGTTGCGAAAGCCTGATGCTGGTCGTGGTCGGCAAAATCGCGAAGCGGCTCGTTGAAGAAGGGCTTACCATTGCCGACAACCGGGACAGCGAGGGAGAGGGCGTGGTGTTCGGCCGAATGTTCGATGCGATTGGTGTCGGTATTGGGGGCGGGAGTGGGGGGCGATAGCAGGTCTTCATCGGACGCACCCTGCACGAAACCCATCCTCAGCCAGGACTGGTTGGAGGAGTTTTCCAGGAGTCGGCGGACCAGGTAGGCCATCCCCGGGATCATCTGGCCGACGGGGACGTACTCGCGGACACGGACGTTTTGTTGGACTAATGCGTGCTTGATCGGGTCGGCCATGCCGGTGAGCATCTGGACCTCGATGGCGTTGTCGGGCAGGCCCGCCGGTTCGAGGTGTGCCAACGCGGACGCGATCGAACGCAGGTTGTGCGAGCCCAGCGCGAGTTTGACCCCGCCCTCGCCGGACGTTTTAGGCGTGGCGGCGATGATTTGTTCAGCCACACGCTCGAAGCAGGCGTCGGTGTCGACCTTGTGGCTCCAGACCGGGATCGGCCAGCCCATCTGCTCGGCGTGGATCGTCTCGTAATCCCAGTAGGCCCCCTTGACCAGGCGGACCGTGACCTGCCGGCCCGTCTTTTTCGTCCATTCGATGACCCGCTGGGCATCGTCGTCCGCGCTGCGGAGGTAGGCCTGCAGCGCGAGCCCGGCCTGGAAAGGGTACCGCTCGCAGCATCGCTTGAAGAGGTCGATCGTCAGGTCTTTGAGTTCGTGCTGCTCCATATCAAAGTTCACGAAGACGTTACGTTCGGTGGCGGTACACAGGATCGGGTCCAGCGACTCGAGCAGGCTGCCGATCACGGCGTCGTGCGCGATGGGGTCGCATTTGGCGACCAGGGAGCTGACCTTGACCGAGACGTTGGTGCGCGGGATCGGGCCGAGGTGGTCGGACTCGATCAACGGGTTGGCGGACCAAGCGTTGGTTGTGTCCGGCAGGTTATGGATCAGGTCCAGGTAGCGCTCGCGTGACTGGTCGGCCTCGCGCTGGCTGATGCAGGCCTCGCCAAGCAGGTCCACGGAGAAGCCGACGCCCGAGTCCCACCGCTTGCGCAACACAGGCAACGCGGACTGCGCATCGACGCCCGCGATGAAGCGCTTGGCGGTGGCGGTGATCTGGCCGGCGACGGTCTTGGCGAGCGTGCCTTTCATGATGCCGCCGGCGCGCAGGCCGAGACCTAAACCGGGTGGGAGGTTCACGCCGGGCTGTGTGAGGTAGTCGGTCAAGTGTGCGTGAACAAGCTCCGGCGTTGATAGCACGGGAAACACATCCGTGAACCTGAATAGCTGCGCGCGGAAGCCCTGGTCGGCCATCGCCCAATCCATGAGTTTGTCGGAGAGTGCCGGCCCGGGCGCGGCGCGTGTCGCGGCAAGAAGTGTGGAGCCGATCTGACGGACACGCTGCTCGTGAGCATTACCGCCTGACTGATGTGTTGAGGCCGAAGTCGATTTACGCCGCCGGTTGAATACGCTCATGGCCCGCCCAATGCCCAGATATAAGTAAAAGCAATAGTAGTATATGCCCGTCGGGCTCAGGCGTCGCGGGGACCGAAAAAGGGCCGCCGTGCCTTGGACGCGGGTTTCCCTTACACTCCCCTCCCATGCAGAGGTTGATTATTACTCTGGACGGGCCCGCCGGTGCCGGCAAATCCACCGTGGCCTGGCGTCTGGCCAAGCGGCTTGGGCTGGAGTTTCTCGATACGGGGGCGATGTACCGGGGTCTGAGTGCCAAATGCGTGGAACGCGGGATCGATCCGGTCGCTGAGGACTATGCCGTGGTCGAGTTGGCGAGGAACAGCGATTTCCATTTTGACTGGTCTCAGGACCCGCCGAGGCTGCATGTCGGCGATACCGACGTGACCGACCGGCTGCGGGATAACGACGTAACCGGGCAGGTGTCCGAAGTCGCGGCGATCCCGGGGGTCCGACAGGTGATGGTCAGGGAGCAGCGGCGGATGGGCAAAGATCACCCCCGGCTGGTCACCGAGGGGCGTGACCAGGGATCGGTCGTCTTCCCCGAGGCCGAGGTGAAGTTCTATCTGGATGCCTCCCCGACGATCCGTGCCCAGCGCCGAGCCGAGCAGCTAAAGGCGGCGGGTAAGAAGGTGGACCTCAAGCAGATCCGCGACGGCATCCTGGAGCGCGACCGCAAAGACTCTAATCGTAAAGATGCGCCCCTGATCTGCCCGGAAGACGCGACGCGGATTGACACCTCGGAGATGACACTGGACGAGGTCGTCGAGATGCTACACGGGATGGTGACCGAATCCGCGGGGCACGCGCTTTGATCTCGGCCCTGCGTCAACGCCAACCGGGAGCGTCACTCTGGCGGATCGCCTACTGGCACTGCATACACATGCTCTGCTTCCTGTTTTTGGTGCCGTTCTACCGGTACCGGATGTTTGGTGTACGGAACATCCCGCTCACCGGGCCGGTGCTGCTGGTCAGCAATCATCAGTCGTATCTTGACCCTGCTATCGTCGGGCTGGGCTGTAGCCGACGGCAGTTCGCGGCGCTGGCACGCTCGACACTGTTTGATAACCCGGTCTTCGCGTGGATCATCAAGATGCTCAACGCGATCCCCGTGACACAGGGCGAATCGGACGTCAGCGCGATGCGCAAGTGCATCGCGGAGTTGAATAAAGGGCAGGCGTTATTGATCTTCCCGGAAGGGGCGCGGACGCTCACCGGCGAGGTCGAGCCGTTCGAGACCGGAACCATGCTGATTATCAAGCGGGCGAAGCCGACAATCTTGCCGGTGGCGCTGGAGGGCGCGTTCGACGTCTGGAAACGCGGGGGCTATCCGAAACTGTACGGCCGGATCGCGGTGCAGTACGGTAAACCGATCCCGGCGGAGACGATCATCGAGATGGGGCCTGACAAGGGGCTCGCCTACCTGCGGGATGAGGTCGCCGAGATGCGTGAGGAATTGAAGGACAAGTTACGCGCCAGCTGACGCGTCCGCCGGGTTATGGAACACGAGCCTGGCGAGCATCTCTGCCTCACCCAGTGTTTTACAAAGTGCCAGTTTATGCGGCTCATCGTGCATCCCGGCCTTACGCATCACGTCCATCGGCTGAGGCTTACAGTCCGCCAATACGACCATGACGCCTGCCGACTGGAGTTTCTTAATCGCCGACTCAAGCGCCACCAGCCCCGTTGCGTCGATCACCGGCACGCCCGCCAGGTCCAGGATCACCACCGAGGCGCGATCCTCGGCCGTCGCCAGCGCCGAAGCCGCCTTCTCCGCCGCGCCGAAAAACAACGGACCCGCGACTTCGTACAGCACCACGCCATCCGGCAGCGGCGCAAGCATACGTGGGTGATGCCCCACAACTAGTTTTGTGCTCGACAGCGCCGCCATACGCTGCATAAACAATAACGCCGCCAAGATCACCCCCGCCGACACCGCGATCACCATATCCATCAGCACCGTCAGCCCGAAGCAGGTCAACAACACCGCCACATCCGACCGGGGCGCGACACGCAGCATCCGGATAAAGTGCTTGGCCTCACTCATATTCCACGCGACCACCAGCAGCAACGCCGCCAGCGAAGCTAACGGCAGATAACTCAGTACCGGTGCCAGGAGCAGCACCGCGATCAGAACGAAGATCGCATGGACAATCGCGGATACCGGCGTGCGCCCACCGGCGCGGATGTTCGTCGCCGACCGCGCCACCGCACCCGTCGCGGCGAACCCGCCGAAGAAAGGCCCGATCAGATTGCCCAGGCCCTGCCCGATGAGTTCGCCATCGGGATCGTGCTTACTGCCGACCATCCCGTCGGCGACGACCGCGCACAGCAGCGACTCGATCGCCCCCAGAATCGCGATTGTAAACGCCGGACCCAACAGGTCTCGCACCACCGCGAAACTCAGGTCCAGCGGCTCGCCACCCGTCCCGGGCACGCGCCAGGGCCATTGCAGCATCGGCGGCAATTGCGGGATACCTGATGCGATCGCGCCGTCTGCGGATATATATGAGAACCGCCCGCCGATCGTTGCGACCTGAAACCCGTCGATGGTCCGGGTAAACAGCCAGCCCGCGAGTGCCGCCACCGTCAGGGCGACCAGCGCCCCCGGTATTTTTCGCGTTAATTTCGGCCAGACGATCAGCAGGGCCAGCGTCAACACTCCGATCAACACGTCAGGCCCGTGCGTGCTCGGGAGCGCTCGGGCTAACGCCGACACACGCTCGATGTAGTCTTGGGGCATGTGCTCGATGTGCAGGCCCAGGAAGTCCTTGACCTGTAGCGTAGCGATGACCACCGCGATCCCGGCGGTGAAACCCGTGGTGACGGGATAAGGGATGAACTGGATCAGCCGGCCCATCTTTGCCAGACCCATCACGACCAGGATCACGCCCGCCATGTTCGTCGCCAGCAGCAGCCCCGGCAGGCCGTACTGGCTGACGATCGGCAGGAGCACAACCACGAACGCTGCCGTCGGCCCGGTGACGCTGGTGCGCGACCCGCCGGTCAACGCAGCAACCGCCCCGGCGACGATCGCCGTATATAACCCGTATTGCGGCGGCACGTTGCACGCGATCGCTAACGCCATCGATAACGGCAGCGCCACCACACCAACTACCAGCCCCGCCATGACATCGCCCCGCAGGTCCGACAGCCCGTAACCCTCACGCCAGACCTGTCGCAATGCCGATGCCAGCGGGGGGAATGATCGGGTGTTGACCTGCGGTAATTCCTGATAGCGTGGGGTCATAGATGGACTCTAAACAGATCGACTCGTCCCGATCCGGAAAGAAGAACCATAAATCTGATTAACAGACCTGTCAATCCAATTTTCGTCGCGTTGGGGCTACAACCGCTTTAGTAGACAGTTGATATAATCGAGTCTAGGCATTCATCTGTTGCGTTCGCAGCCGTTTTTGCAGGATCGTTCCTTCATGCAAACCCTATTGATCGCACTAGGAGCCGGGGTCGCGTTTATCATCGCCTACCACACCTACGGGCGTTGGCTGGGCAGCAAGGTCTTTAATCTGTCCGCCGGGTTTGTCTGCCCGTCGCACCGGCTCAACGACGGCAAGGACTACGTCCCCTCGCCCAAGGCGATCGTGTTCGGGCACCACTTCACGAGTATCGCGGGGACCGGGCCGATCGTCGGGCCGGCCATCGCGGTGATGTGGGGGTGGGTGCCGGCCCTCCTATGGGTCGTCTTCGGCAGCATCTTCATCGGCGCGGTCCACGACTTCGGGGCGCTGGTTGTATCACTACGCAATAACGGGCAGACGGTGGGAGACATTGCCGGGCGGCTACTAAATAAGCGTGTCCGGCTGCTGTTCCTCTTCGTGTTGTTCATGGCGTTGACGATCGTGCTGGCGATCTTCGGGCTGGTCATCGCGGCCGTGTTCAAGCAGTACCCGGCGGCGATCTTCCCCTGCGTGATCCAGATCCCCATCGCGGCGGGCATCGGGATCTGGCTGCACAGGAAGGGCGTGAACCTGACGATCCCGTCGATCCTCGCGCTGGGGGTGATGTACCTGAGCGTGATCTATGGCAACGACGGC
>JAJDCW010000222.1 GCA_029260635.1 Phycisphaeraceae bacterium
ACGGTTTCGTGCGTCGTGGCGTCACGGGTGACCTTGAACGTCGGGTCCTCTTCCTGGAGCTTGTGCAACGCGTCCGCGATCTTCTGCTCCTCGCCGCGTCGCTTGGCCGTGATCGCCAGCCCCGCCATCGGCACGGGGTACGACAGCGGCTTGAGGTGGATCGCATCCTCGTCGTGCGAATCGTGCAGCACCGAGTCCCGGTGGACTTGCTCGAATTTCGCGATCGCCGCGATATCACCAGGGATCGCACCGTCGATCTCCACGTGTTTCTTGCCCTGAAGCTTAAACAGGTGGCCGATCTTCACCGGCTTCTTGCTCTCGCCCTCCACCGGGTCGCCCACGTACACCTGCGAGTCCTTCCTCAGCGTCCCCTGGTGAACCCGGAACATGCTCAGCTTCCCGGCAAACGGATCGACACGCACGCTGAACACATGCGCCAGCACGTGCTTGTCCGGGTCAGGCTCCGCGTGGATCTCGTGCTCGGTGTCGTTGCCCCTGACAAACGGCCGCGGGTTGCCCTCCGCCGGATTCGGCGCCAGCTTCACCAGCACGTCCAGCAACTCGTCGATCCCCACCGGGTTGTCCGGGTCGTTGTGCGGGTGCGCCGCGGTGAACACGATCGGCACCAGGTGGCCCTCACGCAACGCACGCTCGAACGGCGCGTGCAGCTGCTCCGGCTTCACGTCACCCTGCTCCAGGTACACCTCCATCAGCTTCTCATCGACCTCCACGACCTGGTCCACGATCGCCGTGTGCGCCTCCTCGACAGACCCGAAGTCGCTCTCGCCCGACGGGTTGAAGAAGCAGTCCACCACCGACTTACCCCCCTTGGCGGGCAGATTCACCGGCAGGCACTCCTTGCCGAACGTCTCCTGGATCGCCGCGACCAGCTCCGGCAGATCAACCCCCTCGGCGTCGATCTTGTTCACCACGATCATCCGGCAGAGGTTCCGCTCCTTCGCACGTGCCATCATCCGACGCGACATCGACTCGATCCCCGACTGCGCGCTGATCACCACCGCCGCCGTCTCCACCGCAGGCAACGCGCTGATCGTCTGACCGATAAAGTCCGGCGAGCCCGGCGTGTCGATCAGGTTGATGTGCTTGCCCTGGTAATCGCAATGCAGCACCGCGTTGAACAGGCTGTGCCCGTGCTCCTGCTCCTCGTCGGTAAAGTCGCTTAGCGTGTCACCGCCGCGACCCATCGCACCGATCGCGCCGGCTTTCCACATCAACGCCTCGGCCAGCGTCGTCTTGCCTGAACTGGAATGCCCCGCCAGGGCGATATTTCTGATGTCGGTCGTGCTGTAACTGGCCAACGAAATGCCTCCTTCTTCAGCATGATGTCTGATCGTCGGGCTCGTCCCGTAGTGTCCGGACAGTATAAGACCGCACACGGTGTTTACCAACCACCGCCGCGGCCCCGCCACGGTGATGCCACGCCCACGTCCCGGTATCCTGCGTCATATGACCGACTTCCAACGCCTCGCCAAGCTCGATCACGCCCACGTCTGGCACCCCTTCACGCCCATGCGGCAGTGGCGGGAGCGAGACCCCCTCATCATCGAGCAAGCCGACGGCTTCCAACTCATCGACACTCACGGCAACCGCTACATCGACGGCGTCTCCAGCCTCTGGTGCAACGTCCACGGCCACCGCGTCCCGCAAATCGATCAAGCCATCCGCCATCAACTCGACAACGTCGCCCACACCACGCTCCTGGGCCTCGCCAGCCCCCCAAGCATCGAGTTCGCCGCACTCTTGTGTGACCGTGTCAACGCCGAACTCCAAACACCTGACACCAATCACCAGCCACTATCCAAGCTCTTCTACTCCGACGCCGGCGCGACCGCCGTCGAGGTCGCTTTCAAAATGGCCGTCGGCTACTGGCACCACTGCGGCCAACCTCAAAAGAAAAAATTCATCGGCCTCGCCGGCGCATACCACGGCGATACCACCGGCTCCATGTCCGTCGGCTTCTGCGACCTCTTCCACAAGCCCTTCCTCTCCATGGTCTTCGACGTCACCACCTTCCCCGCTCCAGACGCTACACGCGCCCACGGAATGCTCAAAGAAATCATCAGCAACCCCCGAAGCCCACGTGGTCACAACGCGGGCCTCTTCCCAAGCGAAAACGAATCACTCTGCGCCGCCTTACGCGACCACTGCCTCACCACACTCGATCAACTCCTCACCCAACAGGCCCACCAGTCCGCCGCCGTCGTCATCGAGCCCGTCATGCAGGGCGCCGCCGGCATGATCTGCCAACCTCCCGGCTTCGTGAAAGGCGTCCGCGATCTCTGCGACAAACACAACGTC
This sequence comes from Phycisphaeraceae bacterium, assembly GCA_029260635.1. Lineage (GTDB taxonomy): Bacteria > Planctomycetota > Phycisphaerae > Phycisphaerales > Phycisphaeraceae > JAJRRS01. The sequence goes on from JAJDCW010000222.1 coordinate 2,320, forward strand.
CTGCTCATCGCAGACGAGGTCGCCACCGGCTTCGGCCGAACCGGCAAACTACTCGCCTGCGCTCACGACCAGGTCACACCCGACATCCTCTGCCTCGCCAAAGGCATCACCGGCGGCTACCTCCCACTCGCCGCCACACTCACCACCGATCAGATCGAAAACGCCTTCACCGGCGAGCTCGACGAACGCCGCACGCTCTACCACGGCCACACCTACACCGGCAACCCCCTCGCCTGCGCCGCCGCCATCGCATCACTGCAACTTTTCGAAGACAACAACACCCTCGAACACGCCAACCAGAGCGCCCAACTCATCGCCGACAAACTCAACACCCTCCGCGACCACCCAAACGTCCTGGACATCCGCCAACGCGGCCTTATGGTGGGAATTGAACTCTGCCGGGACCGATCTATTGCCGTATCCTTCGATTTCAGCGCCCGTACCGGCGCCAAGCTCTGCAACGAAATGCGAAACCACGGCCTGCTCATCCGCCCCCTCGGCGACACCCTCGTCCTCATGCCCGCCCCAGCCATGGACCACCAAACCCTCACACGGATGCTCGACACCATCCTCAACACCCTCCAGTACTGGCACTTCTAGCCCCTGTACGTATCCCTACCCCCGGCCCGGCTCCCCCTGCGTGGTTGCTTCAGCAACCCATGCTCCCGTGCTCCCCCCTAAATCTCCCCCAGACCTGCCAATTCGACACCATATAAATAGCCCCGCGCCCGCCACGGCAGACCCCGGCCATCCTCAAACCCCTCGATCATCGCGCAAACACTTGATTCACAGCATTTTGTGAACAACCTCATCTTCCCGGGGCTGGCACCGCACTTGCAACCTTCAAGGCACGCACGGGTAGCGTCTACCCGCACCGAATGCCATGAGTGACACCACCAACCATCACGACCCCCTGGGCAGCCCCCGGCCCGACGCCCGATTCAACGTCCTCCTGACCGAGGACCGCGACCACGCCGCCGGCCACTGGACCCGCCAGCTCCCCACGCTACTGCAGCCCCACGGCGTCCGCGCCTACGTCGCACGCTCCGGCCGCGAAGCCGTCGCACTCGTTAACGACGTCGAAATTCACGCCGCACTCATCGACCTCGCCACACCCCAGGACCCCCGGAGTATGGGCCCAGGCGCTACCGGGGCCGGCGCTTCGTCCGGTTACGGTGAAGCACAGGGCCTATGGGTCCTCGAAGTCCTACGCCGCCAGCCCAACCGCCCACCGGTCGTCGTCGTCAACAGCCGCGCAATAGCTCGCAACCAGGCCCAGCGCTGCCTCAACCAGGCACTCCGCCTCGGTGCGTTCTCCGTCGTCAACCGACCCAGCGACATCGAAGACATGCTCAACGTCATCCGCCGACTCATCGACCGCCAATACGAAGGAGCCTGGCCCAGCAACTAAACCGTCCCCCCCACGAAGCGCCGCGGCTTGTCTCGCTTCTTTTCTTTCAAACATCAAACCCCTTAACCATTAACCAACACTTACGGAGACCTCAACCATGAAAATCAAACCACTCGGCGACAAGATCCTCGTCAAGCGCCTCGAAGCCGAATCCAAAACCGCCTCCGGCATCTTCCTCCCCGAAGGCGCCAAGGAAAAACCCCAACAGGCCAAGGTCATCGCCGTCGGCGAAGGCAAAGTCCTCGACTCCGGCGAACGCGCCAAGCCCACACTCAAAAAGGGTGACACCATCATCCTCTCCAAGTGGGGCGGCACCGAACTCAAACTCGAAGGCGAAGATTACATCGTCATGTCCGAGGAAGAAGTCCTCGCCGTCGTCGAATAACTCGCTTCCGAACCCTACGCCCCACGAAGCGCCGCGTCTTATCGCGCTCTTACAACCACAAATTACCAACCACCAAGGAATCTAAATATGTCCGCCAAACTCATCACATTCGACAACGAGGC
>JAJDCW010000223.1 GCA_029260635.1 Phycisphaeraceae bacterium
AACTTTGTCCTAGGCAACTGGAACGCGGGGACGCCACCAAACACCTCCGCCAACATCCCCGAGCCCGGCACCTTGGCAATAGGCTTTTTATTCACCACAGGGTTGATTCGTCGGCGATAACAGCCACTAAAGTTATACAGCCATAGCGAATTTGCTTGCATACTAGCGGGAAAAAGTTACGATCCAATTGCAATTTTCGCATCTCGTGTTCGGCGTTCCAAGACCGATCCGGTCATAAAGGGAGGGTGGTTATGAATTGGCGTTTCGCCTCGGTGGTTGTCGTTCTTGCATGGGTCTTGACCCCACTTACATCTGAAGCTGCTTTCCACAGCCGACTGGGGGGACAGGCGTATTATGATGACCAGCTGGATATCACCTGGGCCACCGATGCGAATCTCATCGGGTTTGACACCTGGGATAATCACTTGGTTCCGTTATCAACGCTCACGATTGATGGCGTGTCTGGCTGGCGGCTGCCGGACATGGACGTTGATAACGATGGCACGGTTGTTGAATGTACTGCGGGCCTTGGCCAGGCGGGGTGCAAGGACAACGAGTTCGGACATGTTCACAGATACGGGGCGGGTACAACGTGGGACAATGGTGTCGGGTTCGGCAGCCCAGGCCCCTTCACAAGCATTACCGCATTCACCTATTGGTCGAACACGACCGTCCCTATCGATGACGCATGGCACTTCACCTTAACCAACGGTTCGCAGGCAATCGCCTGGCAAGAAAACATCTTAGGTGCCTGGGTTGTTCACAACGGCGATGTTGGCGCGGTCAACCTCACCGGCGACCTCGACGGCGACGGCTTCGTCGGCATCAACGATCTGAACATCGTGTTGGGCAACTGGAACCAGAACGTCCCACCCGCCAACCCGCTGGCCGACCCAAGCGGTGACGGCTTCGTCGGCATCGATGACCTCAACGCCGTGCTGGGCAACTGGAACGCCGGGACGCCGCCGGGCAGCAACTCGGTACCCCAGCCTGCTTCCGTAGCGATTCTGACCGCGGGCGTGTTGGCCTTGACGCGCCGAGTCTGTCGATAGACTTACACTTTTATTATGTTTAACGATCTGCCTAACCATCTCACCTGGAGCTATACATGCATATCAGAATGACCACAGCAGCAACGTTAGCCTTAAGCAGTTCACTCTTGGCCTGGACCCCCGAAGCTTCTGCATTAACCCTGCCGGGCGTCACCGACGCCTGCTATACAATTACGGTCGGCAATGCGGATGTCCCACCCATCCCCGCCGGCTTTTTCGGACCCGGTTCCGAGCCTTTCATTAGCGATCCGCTTCAAGACCTCCACCTGACGCCAACCGACCCGGCGTTGCCCCCGTTCTGCAGCCCAGACGGGCACCCGCCTATCGACTTGTTCCAGCCCGACCCTACGATGCCGGACCCGTCTGTGGTCTCGATTGAATTGGTGCAACTGAATCTGCAGTCCGTCGAGCCTATTCAGGTGTTGTTTGATGACGGGACGACGGTGCCTTTCGACATGTTCGTCACAGTCACGGGCCTGCCCCCTCAGCCCGGGGAGTTGACCGCCTTCCCACCGGGCCAGTTCACGGTCGATAGTTTTTTTGATATCGCTTACCAGATCGATTTCGTCGACCCCTTAACCGGTATCCCGGCAGGCGAAGGGCCGATCTTCGGCCAGCTGCCCATGATCAGCCAGCCGATGCCCTGGTTCCACGACATCGGTAACGACCTGCTCATCCCCGGGTTCGATGGCAACATATTATCGCCTTTCGAGTTTGTCAGCCCGACCGGCGGCATGCGCCTCACTGGCGTCGCCGACATCCCCTCGCCTCTGCAAGGCGACCTGGACGGTGACGGGTTCGTCGGGATCAACGACCTGAACATCGTCTTGAGTCACTGGAACCAGAGCGTCCCCCCGGCCGACCCTGCGGCCGATCCGTCCGGTGATGGGTTCGTGGGTATCGATGACCTCAACGAGGTCCTCAGCAACTGGAACGCCAGTGCGCCGCCCGCCGCCAACGCCGTCCCCGAGCCGGCTTCGGTCGCACTGCTGGGGCTGGCCTCGGCCTTACTGTTAAGACGGGAACACTGAGAGGTCTGGAGGGGCGCGTGTCAGCCCCTATAAACCGCGCAGCCCGACCCGTGCAGTTGTTGTGTGCTTATCATGTTAAATATCCTTGGCGCTCCGCTAATGAACGATACAATCGCATAGGCATATCGGCGTCGGTATCGTGTCTCCGCCGACCGGGATGGGTATAACAGCAGCGAGGTGGGGATGTGCGTCCGATGGGATTGAGATGTTGGATGATCGCGCTGACTGGCGTACTCGCTGTGGCAGTGACCTCGCAGGCCGCGGTCATCTTCGGTAACAACGGGCTGGCGAATGGTTCGCGCTGGGATGCCGCCGCGCGCATGGTCGGTTCCAACGAACGCTCACTCGCCGGCGGGCTGCGCTACTCGCTTGAAGGCGGGGGCTATCAGGCTTATCGCGACCTCTTTGCATGGCAAGGCGGCGCACCCACGGTCCCGGATTTCACCAACGCGATCCAGCAGGCTTTCGCGGCCTGGACCGTTACCGATCCCGTCACCGGCCTGGCAACCGATCTTCAATTTGTCGAGGACCTGGGCACCCCCGTCGCGGGTCCCGTATCCAATAGCGGCGTCAACACCGACGGCGCCGAGATCGACCTCCTCTCCGAGACCGACGGCGTCTTCTGGGACGCGGGCGACTCGAGCCTCCGCGGGGAAACCTTCTTCAATACCACCGCCTTCACGGGTCTGAACCTCACTTCCGGCACGACCAACTACCCCGGTTTTGCCATCAGCGGTGCCGACATCAAGATGAACAGCAACCCCGACGCGCTGTGGAATCTTGTCAGCTTCCAGACCATCCTCACCCACGAGATCGGCCACGCCATCGGGTTGGGTGATGTCGATGAGCCTGTTAACTTCGGCCGTTTCATCGACGATAACTACGACGACACCAACAGCAGCGCCGCGATGGCGACGCTCACCAACGCTTGGGCAGGTCTGGTCGACCCGTTAGACCCCGCCGCGTCACCGCTGGCCGAGTACGATGTCGCCGATGCCGACCCGGGCTTCGACACGTCGGGCGTCAACCTGTTTATGGAGTCCACGATCCCCGCCGTCTACTTCGGCAACCCCACGCCGCTTCAGAACGACGAGTTTGGCGGGCGGCAGTTCCTCTACCCCTATGTCGAATTCATCGTCGGTGATCTGGACGGCGACCGGTTCGTCGGCATCAATGATCTGAACATCGTGCTAGCCAGCTGGAACCAGAACGTCCCGCCCGCCGATCCCGCCGCGGACCCTTCCGGCGACGGCTTTGTCGGCATCGATGACCTGAATCTCGTATTGGGTAACTGGAATGGCGGTACCCCGCCCGATGTCTTCGTAGTTATCCCAGAGCCGACAAGTCTGACATTGCTTGTTGGTGCGGGATTTGGGATCATTTGTAAGCAGCGTTCAGCCTGTTAGTGATTGTATGGGTGTTTGGTGATGGGCAGGTGGTTGATTTGAACAAATTCAATTTGACCAGATCACGGGCAGTACTATTCTCGGCCATTCTTATGCTGACGCCTTTATCAGTAACTGCCATTACGATAGATACGCGATTCATTCCCGAGGGGGGCACGCTGCCCGGTGTCGGGACAGCACGCGGCCCCTCGACCAACACTTCTGGCGGCGGCAACCTTCAAGATATAATGGAGGCTGCTGCCTATGTCTGGGAGCAGCTGATCACGGACGACTTCACACTCACGCTGGCCTACGGCTGGTATCCGACAGAACCTACTTCGTTCAGTGGCTTTCACCACAAAATACGCGTCGGAGACGATCCCCCCAGAGAGATTGCGGCCAGCATAGCCTTCAACAGCAACAACAGCACCTACCGGCTGTTTCTGGATTCTTCGCCAGAAGACAACGCGGAGTTCGGGACCTACACAGAAGACGAAACAGAGCTGGGCACTGGGCTGGTCAATACTAAACGTGATTTCTCACCCATTAGCGCCGACGCCATTGGAAGCATCGATCTTTTCAGCACTGCGATGCATGAGATCGGCCACGCGCTAGGGTTGGTGCCCTGGCCATTTTTTGAGGATGAGACGGCCGATGGCGACATTGACGTCCAACTACCGGGCTATGAAGGTGTTGTCATTCCGGTCGACGGAGCCCATATCGATGTCGTGGGTCCCATGATGTCAAGTACAGGACGAACGCTTGGGCATCGTCGTTGGATAACCGAGGTAGACCTCTTGGCGGTATGTCAGCTCAGTCAATTTGCCGGTTGTGCTCTCGGCGAAGTATTTGATGGCGACTTGGACGGCGACGGTTTCGTCGGGATCAACGACCTGAACCTCGTGCTGGCCAACTGGAACCAGAACGTCCCGCCCGCCGATCCCGCTTCGGACCCGTCCGGGGACGGCTTCGTCGGTATCGATGATTTGAATCTCGTGTTGGGAAATTGGAATGGCGGTATCCCGCCACAGGCGTCGCACGCGAACACCATCCCCGAGCCCGCGTCGATCAGCGTCCTGCTGTTGGCGGGTCCTTTGTGTCTGCGACGTACCCGTCACCACCGTTAAGCTGGGTAGTGCGGGGGCGATTTGCAGCCAGTTTGTGGAAGATGTTGGCTGCTTTCCGTGGTCATGTAGGGTTTTTCATTGAATAGCAAACCCCGGAACTCTAAGCTATTAGATTGGTATATCTAGTTGCCTTGAGGATGGGGATCCATGAATTTTCGAGTCATAATCGCGGCGTCTTGCGTTTTATTCTTTGCTATGCAAGCGCAAGCCGCGGTGATTTTCGGCAACACCGGGCTGAGCAACGGATCGCGCTGGGACGCCTCGCCACGCAGCATCGGCGGCAACGAACGCTCTCTCGACGGCGGCCTCCGTTACTCTCTGCAGGGCGGGTCGTATCAGGCCTACCGCGACATCTTTAACTGGTCGGTCGTCCCCAGCGTGCCCGACTTCACGCAGGCCATCCAGGACGCCTTCGCCGCATGGACCGTGACAGATCCTGTTTCCGGGCTCGGCAGCTCGTTGTCGTTTGTCGAGGACCTGGGCACGCCCGTCGCGGCACCGGCGTCTAATGTGAATGTGAATGTGAACGGTGCCGAGATCGACCTGCTCGGTGAAACCAACGGCGTGCTTTGGAACGCAGGTGATTCCAGCCTCCGCGCCGAAACGTTCTTCGACGCCTCCGGATTCACCACCCTTGACCTGACCTCGGGGACGACTAACTACTCGGGCTACGCCATTAGTGGTGCCGACGTCAAGATGAACAGCAACCCAGGCGCGATGTGGAATCTTGTCAGCTTCCAGACGATCCTTACCCACGAGTTAGGCCACGCCATCGGCTTGGGTGATGTCGATGGCAACTTCGGGCGTTTTATTGATGACAACTACAACGGCGCATCCAGCGCATCGGCGCTGGCGACGCTGACCAATTCCTGGGCCGGCCTGGTCAACCCGCTGAACCCCGCGGCTTCACCGCTTGCCCTGTATTCCGTCGCCAACGGCAACCCCGGCGTAGATACCCCGGGCGTGAACATCTTCATGGAGTCCGCCATCCCCGGCGTGTTCTACGGCAACCCCTCCCCCTTGCAGAACGACGACTTCGGCGGGCGGCAGTTTCTTTATCCGTATGTCGAGTTCATCATCGGAGACCTCGACGGTGACGGCTTCGTCGGTATCGACGACCTGAACATCGTGCTCGCCAACTGGAACCAGAACGTCCCGCCCGCTGACCCGATGGCAGACCCGAGCGGCGACGGGTTTGTTGGGATTGACGACCTCAACGCGGTTCTTGGCAACTGGAACGCGGGCACGCCGCTGAATTCACGGGCCAACATCCCCGAACCTGCGGGACTGGCCCTGGTCGGTCTGCTGGGTGCGCTGTCTAAGGGGACCAGAGCGAGGCGTTGACCTCGCCCTGACAGCCGAATCGATCGCACTGGGCGGGTTATAAGCAGCAATTACCGACAACCCGTCGGTTTTTCGTTGACCGCGTAACGCTTATCGCTTGTAATACACAGGTAAATTCAACCCGGGCAAGGGTGGGGCGCATCACACGGGTGTTCCTGTATAGTTCATTACGTCCGTATCTTAATTTTCGGCCAGGAGGGGTCCCATGTCTCACACGCGCCTCATGCTTTTCGGAATGGTTCTGTTCTGCCTACCCACGACCGCGACGCATGCGGCGGTGATCAATGCCAACTGGAACGCCGCGGTCTCCGGCGATTGGGACGATCCGGCCAACTGGGACTCGGTCGACTTCCCGAACAACGCGGTCGATACCTACGACGTGACGATCGACGCGACCGGGGCGGCCTACGCCGTGACGTTGGATACCTCAATCACGATCGACAACCTCACGCTCGATTCATCCGACGCAACGGTGAATCATTCATCTGGGACGATGTCGGTGCTGAGTACGGTCGATCTGCTCGCCGGGACCTACACACTCGTGGGCGGGACGATCGATGGCGGGGCCTGGAACCAGAGCGGCGGATCGCTAGCGTTTGGTGTCAGCAACGCCAACAAAATCACCAACGGCGCTTCCATCAACGGGGACCTGAACTTCACCATCGGCTCCGGGCGTGTGCGGATCGAGGGTGGGGCGGCGTTCACGGGGGACGTGAACTTCACAGCGAACAACAACTTCCTTGTCTTTAACGACACGCAGGCCCTAGACAACAAGACCGTCAATATGGACGGCTCTAGCGGTGACCTTTCGGTCTCCGGAGGCAACACCCTTACTTTCGGGGCTAACATGTTGGTGCGGGGTCGCGGCTCCGTCTCAAGTGGGTCGATCGTCGGCGGGACTGGGCAACTCGACAACAGCGGTACCCTGCGAGCCGATATCAACAACCAGACGCTCACTATCGACCTTAATGTCCTGAACAACACGGGCACGATCGAGGGGATCAACGGGGGGGACCTGAATGTCTACTCGGCGGTGACGAACAACACCGGGACGATCAGCATGATCGATGGGGGCGTGCTGAACGT
>JAJDCW010000224.1 GCA_029260635.1 Phycisphaeraceae bacterium
GATGTGGTTTCTGCGCAACGCCTGTTTGCAGGTGACCTTTCAACGGGTAACTTCGAGCAACTCCTGCTGGCACCCGGCAGCGCGGGCCTGAGCTCACCCGTGAGTTTCGGTGAGGACGCCAACGGCGAGCTCTACGTCGTCCTGGTCAACGGACAGATCCTCTCGATCCAAGACCCTAACGGCCCGGTCGAGCCGCTCTCGTCGGTTCTGCTTAACGGCGGCTTCGATGACAACGGCGGCTCGCTGGATGAGTGGACGCTGTTTGGGACCAATGTCAATGCCCAGAGCGAGGCGGTCCTGGACGGCACGCACTCGCTGAAGATATTCGGAGAGTTCAACGGGTCTGAAAACTTTTCCGGCGTCTTCCAGGGCATCTCGGTGGTCGAGGGCATGGAGATCGCCGCCGACGCCAGTGCGTTTGTTCGCAGCCAGGACACTTTGTTCGGCAAGGATAACGAAGTCTTCATGATACTGGAATACTTCAGTGTCGAGGGCGGCGTGTCCGGGTCCGGTGACTCCCTTGGGCTGATTCAAATCATGATCGCCGACGGCGCGACGACCGAAGATATCTGGTTGCCGCATCAGATCCTCGACACCGTGCCCGTGGGTGCGGTCGAGGCCCGGTTGAGTTTTTCATTCCGCCAGTTGAACAACAACAACGGCGCGATCCACATCGATGCCGCTACTTTGACCGCGATCCTTGTCGGCGACCTGGATGGCGATGGTTTCGTCGGGATCAACGACCTGAATATCGTGCTGGGTAATTGGAACCAGAACGTCCCCCCCGGGAACCCGTTGGCCGACCCCTCGGGTGACGGGTTTGTCGGGATTGACGACCTCAATGAGGTTCTGGGCAACTGGAACGCGGGGGTGCCGCCGACGGCTGGATCGAATATCCCCGAGCCCGGGACGCTGTTTCTGGCCTCGCTGTGTGTGAGTGGGATTCTTCGTCGTCGGTGCTGAGTTTGTATTCTTTTCGGGTAGAATAGGCTGGTAAGATGCCTGAAATTACGGCTCACCACAGGCCGGGGGGGTTATCGTATCAGGCGGGAATGCAGGCTCTGGGCCGAGTGCCAACGGGCCCGTCATCGTCTTAGCCGACCGCTATGACGGCGGGGGCAGGTGTTGAGGCGGGTTGGTTTTTCTTATCGAGGAGCAGGTGGATGTGGATTTTTAAAAAGTTCGGCATGACATGTCGTGTGGTCTGCGCTTCATTGATGCTCTGCTCAGTTGCCCGAGCGGCAAACCAGACGGCAACGGTCACACCCGTGCAGAACGGCGGGCTTGGGTTCAACGTCGAGTTGCAGGCGTATGACATGGGGGCCGCGTCCGTGCCCACGCTGCACTCGTTTGCCTCCGGAGAGGTCAATGGCAAGTGGGTCCTCATCGGCGGCCGAACGAACGGGCTGCACGGGTTTGAGAACATCGGCGTGCTTAACTTCCCCGAGGCCTCGGCCAACCGCGAGGTCTGGGTGATCGATCCGGTGACCAAACAGACCTGGAGCCGGTCCATCGAGGGCGCGGGCGGGGGTTTTACCACCGTCGAGATCGCCTCGCTGAGCACCGCCAACAATCAGTACCAGCAGGTCGGGGATGAGCTCTACATGACCGGCGGGTACGGCATCAGTGATGTCGGCGCGCTGTTCGATTTCGAGACTTTCGATCGGCTGACAGCGGTCGATCTCCCGGGACTGGCCGACTGGGTGATGAACGGCACGGGCACCGCGGCCGACCACGTCCGGCAGATCAGTGACCCGATGTTCAAGGTCACCGGCGGCGCGATGTACGAGTTGGGCGGGCAGATGCAACTGGTCTTCGGGCAGGATTTTGACGGGGTCTACACCCCCGGCAGCAACGGCACCTACACCAACCAGGTCCGACGATTCACGATCGTCGACGACGGGGTCAACCTGAGTGTCACCGGAGCCAGCGCAACAATCCCGCTGCCCGAGTACCGGCGTCGCGATTTGAATGTTTTCCCCGTGTTGGGGCCGGACGGTATCGGGGGTGTCGAAGAAAACCTCGTTGCGCTGTCGGGTGTCTTCACGCCCACGTTCGGCGCCTGGACCGTGCCTGTCGAGATCGGCGCGACCGGTGAGCCGACGATGGACGACCCCAACGACGTCGCGACGTTTAAGCAGGCGATGAACGGCTACCATTCCGCGAAGCTGGGCGTCTACTCCGAGACCGGGGGCGAGATGGTCGAAATACTCTTCGGCGGGATCACCTACGCGCAATACGATGAGGTCAACGACACGCTCATCACCGACAACGGCCTGCCGAATACCAGCCAGATTTCTGCTGTCCGTATCGACGCTTCGGGTGAATACAGCCAGCACTTTCTCGGTGCATTTCCCGAGGTGCTTGACTTATCTGGCAATCTCGTGCGATTCGGCTCAAACGCCGAGTTCTTCCCCGCTCACGGGGTCCAGATGTTCGGCAACGGTGTGATCAAGCAGGACACGCTCCAGCCCGGCGACCTGCTGGGCTGGATCTACGGCGGCATCGAGGCCAACGCCCCCCACGTCCGGCAGAACCCCGAAGCACTGTCCGCCGCGTCCAACCTCATCTGGGAAGTCATCTACCGGCCGGACCTGGTCGGCGACCTGGACGCCGACGGCTTCGTCGGGATCAACGACCTGAACATCGTCTTGGCTAACTGGAATCAGAACGTCCCGCCCGGCGATCCGCTGGCGGACCCGTCCGGTGACGGGTTTGTGGGCATCGACGATCTCACGACGGTGTTGGGCAATTGGAACGCCGGCACCCCGCCGGGCAACAACGCGCCCGAGCCTGCCAGCGTGGCGTTATTGGGGTTGGGCTTGGTGATTGTTAATCGCCGTCGAAAGTATTAGGGCATTCTCAGACTATCCGAGCGCTTAGGTGGCATGTATTGTCCGCCCGGCAGCCTATAGAACAAACACCACGTATTGCCGCGGTGTGGACAATGCGTGGCGTAAGCTACGGCTGGATTATGAGCGGTCTAGATGCTCATTAATGGCGTCGGTTGTGCAGCAGCATCAGGCCCGACGCTGCGAGGGCCAGTGTCCCCGGCTCGGGTACCGCGTTGCCACCGGGAGGCGGGGTGCCCGCGTTCCAGTTGCCCAGGACGACGTTCAGGTCATCGATGCCGACGAAGCCGTCACCGTTGATGTCGGCGGGGCCGATGGGGATGACGCCTGGGATCAGTGCCAGGTTGTCGAGCGTCAGGTCCATGGCCAGGCCGGGGTTGCCGTACTCGAAGGTGCCTTGGACGTGGAAGGCGGTCAGGCTCGAGAGGTCCAGGCCCGCGACCGCTCCTGCGGCGTTGTCCTGAAGGAAGTTGGCGAGGTCCACCGTCAGCGTCTGGTCGTCGCCGACCGCGACGCCATCGAATCGGAAGACCCGTTCGGTGCCGTCTGCATCGATCAGCACAATGTTGAATTTATCGGACACGTTGCCTGCGTTGACATCGAGCTGGATCTCCAGGACGCCTTCGCCGGACGCGTCCAGCGGTGCCGCGAGGTTAAAGAAGCCGCCACCGAAGTCGTTGGCCTGGATCGTGAAATCGTTCGCGCCTGAGGTGAACACGCCCGTGTCGTACTGTTCGTAAGTCCCGTCGAAGCTCACGCTGCTGAAGTCTGATAGCACGTCCGGACCCGGTGCGATCGGTGGTGTACCTGCGTTCCAGTTGCTCAATATGATCCCCAGGTCATCGATGCCGACGAAGCCGTCGTTGTTGATATCGCCGGCCAGCGGGGGGTTGGCCAGTGAGACCGAGATGTCGTCGATGAAGAGTCTCGAGGTGCTGCCAATGGCCGCTCCGGCGACTGCGTTGAGCTGAAGCGTCACGCCGCCGCTGACATCGGAGCCAGCGAACGTGGTGAAATTAAAGGTCTGGTAATCGTTGGTCAGTGCAAGCGGGCCGCCGCCTAATATTACAGATGAGGAAACACCACCGCCGGTCAACTCGGAGAAGAATTCGGCGAACGCCTCACCGCCTACGGTGCCGCTACCCTTGGCAGAGAAGGAGATATTAATCTCATCGCCCGGGCTGACGACGCCGACACCAACATTGGCCTGCTTGACCACCAGGGGATGGCCGATGAAGTCGTTGAATAGCTCGCCGGCAAAGGAGCCTGTATTCGCGTCCGTGGTCACGTCGAACGTCTGAGTGCCGAAGATGAACGGCGACCAGCCGACGGTGTTGCCGGTCTCGAACCCACCGTTAGTGCCGAGTTCCAGGGCCGAGGCGCTGGTCGTCATCAACGCGACACAGGAACCCATAGTAAGCATAGTTTTAAACATCACGTCCTCCTTTAGTACAGTCTTAAACTGATTCCGGGTCCTACGAAACATTCCCACCGTGGCGGGGCCGTTGCGTACGCCATTGGTCAACATGAACAATCGTTCTAAAATTTTCTATGAAACAATGCGATACAAGACAGTTACGGTTACACCGCAGCCTCAAGTATAGCCCGGCACCCCGCAATAACACCCTATTTACCAGTATTTATCTAAAATAATCCGAGTAACAACGATACCCTGGTAACGGCGTTTCACGGGTATGCCTGGGGGCATCTGAGGTGGGTATGTGAAAACGTGTTACAGCAGATTCAGCAACGCACTTTGACTTGACTGCGCGTCAGCCACATCAAACCGGTGACACTCATCAGCAGCATAGTGGTGGGTTCGGGGATGTTGGCCTGAGCGTTTGGTGGTGTCCCCGCGTTCCAGTTACCCAGCGAGATACCGATATCGTCGATGCCGACGAAGCCGTCACAATTTACATCGCCGCGGAGCAGGTCGCCGTGAGGTACGAACTGGTTCCAGTTGCTGAGGATGATGTTCAGGTCGTTGATGCCGACGAAGCCGTCGCCGTCGAGATCACCCGGCAGCGCATCGACGCGTGTGACGGAGATGGCGTCGATGGTGACGCCCGCGACGGTGCCGGTCAGTGCGGAGAAGCGGATCAGGGCCTGCGTGTCGTCCGCGATGAAGCTCTGTCTAAATTCCTTATTGGCCGAGAATACGAGTTGGGCCGGGTCGTGGTCGACCTGCTCCTGGATGAGGGCGGATGTGCCGATCACGTCGACCTGAGCCGAGGCCACGGTCGATCCGTTCAGGTCGTTGCGTGCGTAGTGGAAGACGAGCTCGTACTCGGTGCCTGGCAGGGTGTTGAACGTGGTTTCCATGACACCCTGACCGGGTGAGCCTGTGAGGTCGACCGCCTGGCCGCCGTCGAATGACACCGCTTCCGATCGGGCGGCATCCTCATACAGGTCGATGCTGTTAGCCGTGATGGACCACGTGTTGTTCGCGGTGACCAGCGTCTCCCCGCTGAGGAATGTCTGGAAGTTGGCCGTGTCGGGCGACTCGAAGTCTTCCTCAAACACGAAGGCCGCATACGACGGTGCCGCCATAATGAGTAAACATGACAGCGTAGCGGTGGCATGGCAAAACTTGTGCACTTTCACGGGATCTCCCCTCAAACTGAATGACGCCTCCCTGACGGACTTTAGTGGCGCCGGTGTGTCAGGCTTTACGTCGCATTATACCCGAAGCACTCAAAAGCAGAAGACTTAATGTCGTTGGCTCGGGTATGTTGGCCTGAGCGGTCGGGGGTGTGCCCGCGTTCCAGTTGCCCAGGACGAGGTTCAGGTCGTCGATGCCGACGAAGCCGTCGCCGGTCGGGTCGGCCCCGGAACCGGGGGTGACGTTCTGGTTCCAGCTGCCCAGGACGAGGTTGAGGTCGTCGATGCCTACGAAGCCGTCACCGTCGAGGTCGCCGTCGAGGTTGATTGGTGGGGTGAGCGAGCCGTTGTTGTTGTAGGCGACGTCGTCCAGGAAGATCGTCGCGCCGCCCGCACCGTAGAAGAAGATCGAGTCCATGGTGAGTGTTGGTCCGGTGATCAGGCCGTCACCGTTGACCCAGCCATTCCACTGGTCGTCGTCATCCAGGTCCCACTGGTAGAGGTGCCACTGGCCGTCGGCGATGACGGGCTTGAGCAGGCCGCGGTCGGCGGAGCTGGGGTCGTCCAGACCGATCTGCACGCTCAGGCCGGTGTCGGTGGTCATCAGCCAGAAGCCGATCCAGCCGTCGGCGGTGATCGGTGTGTTGTTGGCCGGGTCGCCGATCCCCGAGACGTGACGGAGCATCCAGCCGCCGGCATCGCCGTCTACGTCGATCCGTTGCGAGGCGAGACCGCTGTGGGCTTCGCTGGTGTCGCGGTCGGCGGTCGCGTCGTTGATGCCGTTGTTGCTGCCGGAGTAGGTGGCGCTTGCGTAGAAGCTGCCTTCGTCCACCTCGAAGTCGACCAGCGGGACGATCACGCCGCCGGGCGGGGGCGGGTCGGTGACGACGGTGGAGTCGATGAAGTTCTGGATGTTGGTGCGCTTATCGACGCCGAGTTGCCCGTCCTTGAAAAGCGTGTTGTAAGAGAACATCGTCGAGCCGTTCGCCCCGGCCGCGTAGATCGTCTGCAACTGCTGGACGATCAGGTCGGCATCGTCGTGCAGGTAAGGCCCGAGCCCCGGGGCGATGAGCGTGTTGGTTGGGATGCTCATCGTGTTGTTGATGTTGGGTAGCAGCAGGTGGTTGTTGGAGTTGCTCAGGTAGATCATCGGCATGGCGATGTCTAAGAGGTCGTTCTCAAGCCAGGTGCGGTATTCCT
>JAJDCW010000225.1 GCA_029260635.1 Phycisphaeraceae bacterium
AGCGGTGAGCGCCAATCCCCACCGGTGATGGTTATCGCTTGGTTCATCGGGATCGGTGCATCGGGCAGCCATGGCCGTGAATCTGCTTCGCTTGGATGAAGCGTTGACAGGTTTTCTACGACCGCGCCACGACCACAGACATAGATCACACCGCCGCCACCCTGCATATAACGTCGTAGCACAGTAATGTTGTCGGTGGTCAGCTCGCCTACCTCCCCGACCACGACCGCCGAGACATTGTCTAGCCCGTCCCACGACGCCTGCTCGCTGTGGTAGCGTTTTACCTCTAGCGTGTCGCGTGCGTCGTCGTACGGCGCGAGCGCCCTGACGAGGAAGTAACCGGCCGTACCGGGTTGATCGACGTCGTCGTCCGTGATGACCGCGACCGTTGCGCGCTTGGCCGTCGTCAGCGACAGGTAGCACCGGTCGTCGACGGTCAGCCCGTCGCCCGGGAGCGTGAACTGAACGCGCGTAAACTCGGCCCCGTCTGACATCCAGTCGAATACGGCTTCCACGGTCGCGTGCGCCTCGACCCGCACGGGCTTGCGGTCGACCTCGCGCCCGTTGACTTCCAGCCCGACTGAGACCGCTTCGGTACGGTCGTCGTGGTTCGTCACCGACACCGAGAGGCGTGCGATCTGTCCGACGCTCGGCGAAGCGGGTGTTGAAGACGGGCTGTGCAACGCGAAGTTACTTGGCGGCGCTTGTGCGGGTGCCGGCACCGATACGATCGTCCCCGCCGGCAGCATGTTACCGGCTGACATTCGGTCCAACGCATCCATCCAGTTGCTCGCCTGCAGGTCGCTCAGGATCACCAGCCTCTTGGGGCCGGGGTGCTCTTCCAATGCCTGTCCAGCCATCGCGATAGCGCCCGCCAGATGCGCACGGCTGCTTGTGGGTTCAAACGCGTCCAACTCCGAACGCAAAGCGTCGGTATTTGACGTCAGTTCCGAGAACGCCATGTAGGGCCTCGCCGTCGCGTACACGATATTCGCCCGGTCCCGGCCCGGTGCCAGCCCGTCCAGCACGCGCGCCGCCTCGGCCCGCATCGAGTGCACCGCGGAGACGCCCGCGTATTGCTGGCCGGTCGAGGCGCTGCGGTCGATCAGGATGACCACCGCTAAATCGCTGCCCCCGGTCGCCTGCGCCCTGGGACCCAGCCATAACGGCTGCGCGAACGCCAACACGACCGCCAGCACCGCCAGGCACCGCAGCAGCAGCAGCCACCACCGGCGCAGCTTGAACAGCGACGACTGGTTCGCCGCCGCTACTTTTAATAGTTGAATGCTGGGGAACACCACGACGCGACGCGCCCGCTTGTTCATCAGGTGGGCCAGGATCGGCAAGGCGATCAGCGATACCCCCGCGAGCATCACCGGTGCCGTTAATGTGATCGCTGAAAGTGTGGTCATAGCACGTATCCAGACTTTTACATCACTCGGTCAAGACAACCCATCAACGCATCGCCGACCGTGCGAACAGGTAATCTCGGATCGCCTCGTGCGTGTGCATCCCCGTGGTCACCCGCTGGTAGTCGATCCCCCGCGCCGCCAGGTCCGCCCGCCAGGTATCACAGGCGTCCTGAACCTCTTTGCGGTACGATCGGCCGACATCCTTGACGTCAACGCGCACGCGCCGCCCCGTCTCGCTGTCGACAAACACCGCTTCCGTCAGATCGGGCAGGTGCAACTCGTCTTCATGCAGCACGTGAAAGACGATCGCCTCGCCGCCCATCGCGGTCAGTGCCCCCAATGAGCGCAGGATTGGCTCTTTGTCTTCCAATAGGTCAGAGAATAACACCGTCAACCCGCGCCGCGTCGAACGTCGGCCGAGGTCTTCCAAGACGTATGCCAGGTTCGCCTCACCGCCGGGCCTCGCCGCTTCCATCGAGTCAAGCACGTGGTTCAGGTGTGCGAACCCACCGCGCGCAGGCAACTCTGTCGGCACGCCGGCCTGTGCGACGGAAAAACCGACACGGTCCTGCTGACGCACAGTCAGGAACGCGATCGCTCCGGCCAGCAGGCAGGCCTGGTCGTACTTGCTGGGGTTGGTGATCTCGCCGTATGTATGGCCGGCTGCGCGCTTCTTCGCCATGCCCCGCAGCTTGTCGATCCACGTGTCCGCCCGATCGGTTTCCTTTGGTCCGTCGCTGCCGGAATACCGCATCGACGCGGACGCGTCCACGATCAGGCTCACGGTCATGTCGGTCTGGTGCTCGAAGCGTTTGATGTACAGGCGGTCGCTGCGACCAAACACCTTCCAGTCGATGTCGCCGACCTCGTCGCCCGGTGTGTATTCGCGGTAGTCGTTGAACTCCACGCAGTGCCCGCGCTGCCGGGATGTGTGTCGGCCGGCGTAGACCCCGCGCACCGGCCGACGCGGCGCAAACACCACGCCGTCCAGCCCCGACATCGCCCGCACGGGCAGGTACCGGTGCTGCCGGGTCTGTGCGTCTTCTTGATTTGTTGGGTCGACGGTCAAGGGCGCAACCCCGCTGGAATGATTAGGCGTTCTGCGGCTCACTGATCTGTTCGATGATCCCGCGCACGATGTCCGCGGTGCTGAGCCCCTCGCCCGCCGCCTGGTAGTTGGTCAACACCCGGTGACGCAGCACGTATGGCGCGGCCTGCCTGATGTGGCGTGCGCTCACGGTCGGTTCGCCATCCAGGACCGCCATCGCCTTGCCCGCGAGCACCATGTGCTGGCCGGCACGCGGTCCCGCGCCCCACTGGACATACTTGTTCGCCAGCTCGCTGGACGCCGCCGTCCCGGGACGGGTCGCCCGCGCCAAGGCGACCGCGTAACTCACCACGTGCCTGCTCACCGGGACACGACGCACCAGGTCCTGAAACAGGATCATCTGTTCCTTGGTGAACACCGGCTTGAGCTCAATTTCACGTGGGGCGGTCGTCTCCATCACGACGCGCTCCTCTTCCTCGACATCCGGGTAGTCCATCCACAGGCTGAACATGAACCGGTCCAGCTGCGCCTCAGGCAGCGGGTAGGTCCCCTCCTGCTCGATCGGGTTCTGCGTCGCCACGACAACGAACGGGCGTTCAAGCACGTGCCGTTTGCCCAGGCTGGTGACTTGCAACTCCTGCATCGCCTCGAGCAACGCCGACTGCGTCTTCGGCGGTGTCCGGTTGATCTCGTCCGCGAGGATGATGTTCGCGAAGATCGGCCCGGGTACGAAACGCATCTGCCGACCCCCGGATCCCCCGCCCCCGGAGTGCCCCGGATTGTGGCCGACCCCTGTGCCGCCGTCCTGCAACAACTCCATCCCCACGATGTCCGCGGGCATCATGTCCGGCGTGAACTGGATCCTTCGGAAGTCCCAGTCCAATACGCTCGACAGCGTCTTGACCAGCAGCGTCTTGGCGAGCCCCGGCACGCCGACCAGCAGCACGTGTCCCTCGCAGAACACCGCCGCGAGAAGCGAGCGCACCGTCTCGCGCTGCCCGACGATCACCTTGCCGATCTCAGACTCGAGACGTTCAAAGCCCTGCGATGCCTCGGCCAATAACGCGACATCGTCCCGATCGAGTTGTTCTGTCGGTTCACGCATACAGACCTCCGGGGGATATGTTAGCCGTAGCCGCGCCACGGCCCAACTGGTTGCGGTGATTATTCTGTCCCAGAAGGTCCCCCGGAATGGACCCGCCACGACGTCCCTCACCGCTGAGACCCAAAGTACCCGCGAACCCTTGCCCGATGGCAGGGGATGAGGCGATCGGTGTCCCATTAGTGAGAGCCACCGCCCGTTTTCAGCCCCAGTAAATCGATCAGCTGATCGGCCTGATCGATCCGGCCCACGACCGCCGCCGACTCGTGCCCGGCCGGTATCACCAGCACAGGCACACGGTCCGCGCCGCTTAGCCCGTAAACATCGACGTTGCGGGCCATCATCTGTTCCGTACGCGGGTCGGTGTAGGCTTGTTCAAATTCAACCGCGCCGACCCGCTTGATGGCCTCGGATCTTGCTTCCTCGGCCGTCCGCGCGGTCGCCGGTTCATACATCCATCGGTCAAACGCCGTAAACGCGTCCCGGTCCGCGCAGAACACCGCAAGTCCGATCTGCGCCAGTTCGCAGCTCTCCGCGAACCGCTCACCCATATCCCCCGGGACGTGCTCGTTGCACGACGGGTTCAACGGCGTGGGCATCGCCACCACCGCCACACGTCCCGGATACGCTTCGCGAACATCTTCCAGGACGCCGTGCGTGTGTCGGCAGTGCGGGCAGGCGTAATCGAACATCAATGCCAGTACGTGCTCCGCGTCCGCGCTACCCAGCAGTGGTTCTTCAGCAGGATCAAGTGTGAGTTGGCCGTTCAGCAGCGTCACTGTTTGCAGCCCGTTCTCGATCTGGTCAGCACCCTGTCCCTCAATCGTGCTATCAATGGTTGTGACTGCCGAGGTTGAGTTCACCTGCCCCAGGATCATCACCAGCACGCACGCTAAACCAAGCCACCCCATCCAGAGGTGCCGGATCCGGCCCTGAAGTAACAGCACGATCACCATCGCGACACCTAATCCGTGCCCGGTCATGCAGTACGGGCAAACCGCGCTCAGCTCAAACATTTGCAGATAGATA
>JAJDCW010000226.1 GCA_029260635.1 Phycisphaeraceae bacterium
CGCCGTGGCAGAAGACACCAAGCCGGAGCAGACCGTTAAAGTCGAGGACGCGGGCCCTGCGCTCAAACGGCTCTCGGTCGAGCTGCCCGAGTCTCGGATCAAAGAAAAAATCGAATCGATGTACACCGAGCTGAGCGACGACGCGGTACTGCCGGGCTTCCGCAAGGGCCGTGCCCCCCGTCGGCTGCTGGAGAAGCGGTTCAAGTCGTCCGTGAGCGATCAGCTCAAGGGCTCACTCATCAGCGAGAGCTACACCCAGGCGATCGAAGACGAGAGCCTGGAAGTCATCGGCGAACCCGACGTCAAAGACTTCGACAAGATCGAGGTCCCCGAGAAGGGGTCGCTTAAGTACGTCGTCGATGTCGAGGTTGCCCCGGAAGTCCAGTTGCCCGCGTTCGACAAGATCAAAGTCAACAAGACCGTCCACGAAGTCGCCGATGCAGACGTGGAAAAGGAAATCGATTCCTACCGTGAGCGTTTCGGCAAACCCGCGACCGTGGAAGACGGCAAGTCCAAGGAAGGCGACTACCTGTTCGCCGACGTCACCGTGCTCGAGGGCAAAGACGCCAAGGACGACGCCGAGGTCCTGCACGACGCCCCGGACACCTACATCCTCGTCCCGGGTAAGACCAGCGAAAACAAAGGCCACGTCGCCGGCATCGTCGTCGAGGACCTGGGCAAGCTGATCAAGGGCAAGGCCGCGGGAGACACCGAATCGATCACGATGACCGGACCCGCCGGCCACGAGAACGAGAAGATCAAGGGCCAGCCGATCACCGTTAACATCAGTATCAAGAAGATCGAGCGGATCGAGCCCGCCCCGATTGAAGACCTCCCGGCGATGTTGGGTGTCGAGTCCGTCGATGATCTGAAGTCCCGTATTAAGGAGATGCTCGAGCAGCGTCACGAGCAGAACAGCCGGGCCGATATGCACAAGCAGGTCGCCGATTACCTTGCTGAGAAGGTCGAACTGGAACTGCCCAAGGGCGTGACGGGCCGGCAGACCGCCCGCGTGCTCCAGCGTCAGCAGATGGAACTGGCCTACCGGGGTGTCCCCGAAGACGAGATCGCCCAGCAGATCGCCGAGGCCCGGGAAGGCTCGGAAGAAGAGGCGATCCGTCAGCTCAAGCTGTTCTTCATCCTGGACAAGGCCGCCAAGGACCTGGACGTGCAGGTCAACGAGAACGAGATCAACGGCCGGATCGCCATGATGGCTCAACAGCAGGGCCGACGCCCCGAGAAGCTCCGCCAGGAGATGCACAAACGTGGCCAGATCGAGCAGCTCTACCTGCAGATCCGTGAGCAGCACGTGATGGACCAGATCATCGAGAAGGCCAGCGTCACCGAGGTCAAGGCGACCGGCGAAGACAAGCCGGAATCCAAGAAGAAAACCACGAAAAAGAAGACGACGACCAAGAAAAAAACGACTAAAAAGAAGGCCGATTAAAGGTCTTTTGGCTTTGCCCCGTGTACAATAGGGTATCGGGGACGTGAACCATCCCGCCGGGTCCTGCCGTGCTATCTTGTTGGCACGGGCCTGTGTGATGTGTGTCAGTAGCCGGTTGGTATTTTTAAGACACCGGCCGGCATCGCCCTCACCCTGATCCGGTGAATCGCCATGTTCTTTTCAGCACTCAACCTCACGCTATCGACGGCTTACGGCCAGTCGATTGTACTTGGGCAGTTATCCAGGATTGATCAGGCAACCAGCAAGGTCAACTTCTACCTCATCATCCTGATGTGCACGTTCCTGACCCTGGCGGTGGTCGGACTGGTCGCGAGAAAAATCTTCAACAGCCCGATCGAGTCGTCGGACGAAGATGCGGCACTGAATTTATCGGACCTGCGCCGGATGCACCGTGAAGGTGATCTGACTGATGACGAGTACCTGGCCGCCCGTGCCGCAGCGCTTGCCGAGAGCGGGGTTTACGTCAGCGGTCGAGGCGTTCGTGGCGGTACCCCGGAATCGCATGACGACCAAAACCCCGAGACGATCTCCCACTCGGTTGAATTACCCCCAATCTCCCCGGGAGCGGTGCCGGGTGTTGAACTGGGGCCCGAGCTTATGGACAGCCGGGACGAACCCCCAGAGCCCGAAAGCAAACCCGATAACCCCGGCTAGCCGTCATGTCCGGCGGCCTCGCGAAAAAGACTGAAAATATCCACGTGATAACCCCATACGGACCTGCCCCAAGCACGAATGATAGGCTATGATATGTGCGGTTTCTGAGGGTCGTGTAACTCACCTCAAGACGCCGCGTAAGCCCAGTCGAAGGTCGCACTAACGATGCCTCGGCATCTGGACGATCCTTCCCATACCGGCACCTGTGGACCGACCGATTCAGACTCGGGCGTGCCTTCGTACGTTGTCACCGATTTTTTCGTACTTAAGAGATTCTAGACCATGCCCAACAACAAGAACGGCGGAAAAGGCGGGCGTGGCCCAGGTGAGGGTGACGGAGAAAGCGAAGGCCTGGCAGGCGGTGGCGATAGCGGCTTCAAGGGTCGGCGCGTCACAACCTGTTCGTTCTGCGGCAAGAGTTCACGCGAAGTCGGCCCGATGGTCGAAGGCCCCAACGATGTCTACATCTGCGCCAACTGCACCGACCTCTGCCAGAACATCTTCAAGCAGGAACGCCGGCGCGTTCAATCCGACCGCCCGAGCATCGGGTCCATCCCGACGCCGCGTCAGCTCAAGGAGTTTCTGGACCAGTACGTCATCGGCCAGAACATCGCCAAGCGCGCCCTGAGCGTCGCGGTGCACAACCACTACAAGCGGCTGACCGCGACAGAGAAAGACACCGCGGTCGAGATCGATAAGTCCAACGTCCTGCTGATCGGTCCGACCGGTACCGGCAAGACACTGCTCGCCCGTACACTGGCACGCACACTCAACGTCCCCTTCGCTATCGGCGACGCCACCACGCTCACCGAAGCGGGCTACGTCGGCGAAGACGTCGAGAACCTGCTGCTCAAGCTCCCGCAGGCCGCCGATTACGACCTCGAAGCGGCGCAGCGGGGCATCATCTACATCGATGAGATCGACAAGATCGGCAAGACATCACAGAACGTCTCGATCACACGCGACGTCTCCGGCGAGGGCGTGCAGCAGGCGCTGCTGAAGATGCTCGAAGGCACCGTCGCCAACGTCCCCCCGCAGGGCGGACGCAAACACCCCGAACAGCAGTACATCCAGCTAGACACCAGCAACATCCTCTTCATCTGTGCTGGCACATTCGTCGGCCTCGATGAGGTCGTCAGCAAACGCCTGGGCCGGAAGTCCATCGGCTTCGCCAGCGAAACCAGCGACAATGAAGACGCCAAGGACACCGCATCACTGCTCGCGCAGGTGACCGCGGAGGACGTCTTGGAGTACGGGATGATCCCCGAACTCATGGGCCGGCTCCCGATCCTCACGCCGCTGATGCCCCTGGATGTCAAGGCGTTGGTCCAGATCCTCACCGAGCCTAAGAACGCACTGATCCGTCAGTACCAGTTCTTCTTCACCATGGAGAACGCGGAGTTGGAATTCACCGATTCCGCCTTGGAGAAGCTCGCCCAGAAGGCGATCTCCCGCAAGACCGGTGCCCGGGCCCTGCGCAGCGTCATGGAAGAGCTGATGATCGAATTGATGTACGACCTGCCCGACATGAACAACGAGGGCGCGAAGTACGTAATAGATGCGGCCGCGGTAGACGGCCAGAAGCAGCTGGCGGACATGCGGGTCCCGCAGAAGGAATCGGCCTGACACGGGCGGACGCTTCCACCTCAACCGTGGAGGCCGCGATCATCGGTTCCATCCACCCGACTCCGGTTTTGCCCTCAAGGCGGCCCCGGGCGTCAGCCAGCCCGCGTGATTTGTAGAACGGGAACGGGACCAAACGGTCAGGACAGGGGAAGTAATAGCTTATGAACCGTACCGCCTCCATCCGTCTTGGCATCTTCTTCACCGCGGCGGCCGTCACGCTCGGCACCTTCATCGCCCCCGCCCCACACCCCGCCCAGGCAGCCGGCGTCACGGTCGATCTGGACATGCTCGCCGAACGCGGCCGGTTCGATGAACTGCTCACCACGCTGACTTCTGCGGAACACAACTCACACGACGAATCCGTCCAGAGCCTGATCAACGATCTGAAACGCTACCAGAAGAACGACGCCCAGCGTAACCAGCAGCGGCGTGAGGCCTTCGACGTGGCGATGGCCGAACTCGAAGAATACGCACAGGAAGGTGAATCCGAGAAAGCCCTGATCGCCGCGGTGAAATCCCACGGCCTGGCGGACGACCCCGAGGCGCTGCTGCACGACCCGCGCATCGTCAGCCTCATCACCGACACCCGGGAGAAAGCCGAGCGGGCCAAGGCCGACGACAACTGGCTGGAAGCGCTGGCCCTGTACCGGGCGCTCGACCTGCTGTTCGAGGCCTCCAACGCCTATCAGGACGAGGTCGACCAGGCGGCCCGACACATCCGTGTCCTCCAGCTGTATGCACCGAACAAACTTGAAGCCCTCTACGACGAGCGGGCCAAACGCCGCGGTGATAAAGTCAACGACGACGACACCGTAAAGCTCGAAACCGAGAACTGGCAGACCCGCCTCAAGGACATCCGCGAGTCGATGCTTCGCCAGACCATCCGATACGCCGCACGCAAACACGTCTCGCGGAAGGGCCTGACCCCGATGATCCAGGGCGCGGTCGATTCATTGATCGTCTTGCTGGATACCAAAGGTCTGGAAGAATCGTTTGATTCGTTCAATAACGAAGCCGACGTCGCTCGTTTCCGCGATTACCTTGCACGACGGAGCGCTTCGCTTCAGGAGCCCGGCAAAAAAATCAACGTCATCGAAGCCGGCACCATCATCGACAGGATCATCGAGACCAACGAGCAGACACTTAAGCTCCCCCCTGAGGTCCTCTTCCACGAGATGGCCGAGGGCCTGACCAGCACGCTAGATGACTTCTCCAGCGTGATCTGGCCGCAGGAACGCGAGACATTCAGCCGCAGCACGCAGGGCAACTTCTCCGGGATCGGCGTGCAGATATCTCGCCGCGATGGTCGACTGCTCGTTGTCAGCCCGCTTGAGAACACACCCGCCATGCGCGCCGGTCTCAAGGCCGGCGACATTATCGCCGAGGTCGAGGGCACGAACACCGACACCTGGAGCCTAAACCGCGCCGTCCAGGAAATCACCGGCCCCCGTGGCACGCAGGTCAAACTATCCATCGAACGGCCCGGCGAGCCCGATCTGATCGCCTACGCCATCACCCGTGACAAGATCGAGATCGAATCCATCCGCGGCTGGACGCACAAGCCCGAGGGCGGCTGGGACTACTGGATCGACCCGGACAACCGCATCGGCTACATCCGCCTGTCGCAGTTCATCCCGCAGACCGCTGACGACCTGGACGCCGCGATCGAACAGATGCAGGAAGACGGCCAGATCAACGGCCTGATCCTCGACCTCCGCTTCAACCCCGGCGGCCTGCTGAGCTCCGCCATCGATGTCTCCGACCGCTTCATCATCGAGGGCCCGATCGTCTCGACGGTCGACGGTAACGGCAATCACTCCGCGCCCACCAAGGCGCACCGCCTGCGCACCTACCCGAACTTCCCGATGACCGTCCTGATCAATCAGGGCTCCGCCAGCGCATCCGAGATTGTCTCCGGCGCGTTGCAGGACTACCAACGCGCGACCATCATCGGCTCACGCAGCTTCGGCAAGGGCTCCGTCCAGGACCTCTTCCCCCTGACCGGCAACGGCGCAGCCTACCTCAAGCTCACCACGCAGTACTACATGCTGCCGCTTAAACGCATCATCCACCGCCAGCCCGACGCCACCGAATGGGGCATCGAGCCCGACCTGGAAGTCACGATGACCGCCAAGCAGATCGCCGATGCGTTGCAGCTTCGGCAGGAGGCCGACATCATCCGGGATGGCCACTCCCCCATCCTCGCCGACGAGACCATGCCCTGGGCCGCGCCGGCGTTCCGGGTCCCCGACGGGGTCAGGAAAGTGGTGGGTAGCAAGGTGACAGCCACAAACATTGAACTCGATCCCGTAACCGGCGACGACACACCCGAAGCGGTGGTTGATGAAGAGCTGCCAGACGGCCAGGTCGCGACCGAGGACACGCCCGAGAAGGTCCTCGTTGAGATCAAACAACCTACACCTTCCATGCTCCTGGACCTCGGGTTGGACTCACAACTCGAGACCGCCCTGCTCGTCCTCAAGACAAGGCTCGCTTCGTCACACGTCACGGTCGCGCAGGCCGCCGAGCCTAAGCCGGCATCCCCGTGAGTTTCAGGTTGAATACAACATAAATCCGGCATGGCCAACAGGCGTGTATGCTCCGCCCGACGGTGCCCCACCCGACACACGGCATCGAATCCGATACAATCATAAATATGCCCGGCAACAGCTTCGGACAACTCTTCCGCATCACCACCGCAGGCGAGAGCCACGGCCCGGGGAACGTCTGTATCATTGACGGCGTCCCGCCCGGCCTGGAACTCAGTGAGACCGACCTCACCCCCGACCTTGCCCGCCGAAGGCCCGGCCAGTCCAAGATCACCACCCAGCGCGACGAGCCCGACCACCCGCAGATCCTCTCGGGCGTCTTCGAGGGCAAGACCACCGGCACGAGCATCGCCATCCTCATCGAGAATCAGGACCAGCGGTCCCGCGACTACGGCGATATCCAGCACAAGTACCGCCCGGGCCACGCCGACTACACCTTCGACGCCAAGTACGGCCGACGCGACTACCGTGGTGGCGGCCGTTCCAGCGCCCGTGAGACCACTGTCCGTGTCGCCGCCGGTGCGGTCGCCAAGAAGCTGCTCGCCCAGGCCCACGGCATATACATCGTCGGGTTCGTCACTCAGGTCGGCGACATCCATGCAGACATCCCGGCCCCCGAGTCGGTCACACTTGCTGAGGTCGAATCGAATATCGTCCGCTGCCCGGACAACGACGCGGCAAAGAAGATGATCGAACTGATCGAACGTATGCGCTCCGAACGCGACTCGATCGGCGGCGTCGCACAGATTATCGCAACAAACGTCCCACCCGGCTGGGGCGAACCGGTCTTCGACAAGCTCAAGGCCGACCTGGGCAAAGCCATGTTCAGCCTCCCCGCCGTCCTCGGCGTCGAGTACGGCATCGGCTTCGGCTGCGCGAACCTCCGCGGCACCGAAAACAACGACGCGTTCACCACCGACGACACAGGCCACATCACTACAACCTCCAACCGCCACGGCGGCATGCTCGGCGGCATCAGTTCCGGCCAACCCATCGTCCTGCGTTGAGCCGTCAAACCCACCAGCAGCCTCCCGCAGGATCAACAGACCGTCACGACCGAGGGCGAGCCGACCACCATCGCCACCAAAGGCCGACACGACCCCTGCCTGCTCCCCCGCTTCATCCCCATGGCCGAGGCGATGATGGCGATCGTGCTGGCAGATCATATGCTGAGGCAGCGGGCCCAACGCCAAGCCGATTGATGCGCAAATCAGTCTTGGTTACCACAACAGTTTCAATTAATCTCTTCATATTTAGTGCCGCCATGCGAATCCTCCTCCAACGTGTCAGCCGGAGTTCGGTCACGGTCGATGAGCAAGTCGTCGGCGAGGTGGGGTTGGGGTATATGTTGCTGGTCGGGGTCGGCGAGGGGGATACGAAACAAAAGGCAGATAAGCTCGCGGAGAAGGTGGTGCACCTTCGGCTGTTCCCGGATGAGGAGGGGAAGTTTGATCGGTCGTTGCTGGATGTGGGGGGTGGGGCGCTGGTGGTGTCGCAGTTCACGCTGTACGGGGATGCGCGCAAGGGGCGGCGGCCGAGCTTTGTTCAGGCGGCTCGGCCCGAGGTGGCGGAGCCGTTGTGCGACTACTTCGCGGACCGGCTCAAGGGTCTGGGTGTAGCGGTTGTAGCGACTGGTCGGTTTGGCGCGGCGATGCGGGTGGAACTCTGCAACGAGGGGCCGGTGACGCTGTGGCTGGACAGCGATACGCTGTAGTTACCCGGGTTATTATCGGGGCTAAACAACTATCAAAGAGGCTATTTCCCGACGCTTGCGTGGGTGAATGATGGCCACGTTATCTCCGATATATGGATAAGGTCGGCGCTCTTATTTCGGGCGTCTGCCGGACTTAAAGCCGTAAGAGGAGGTCGAGTTTGCCCGTGCCAAATCAGAAGACAATCCTGATCGTGGACGACGAATCACACATCGTTCACATCATCCGCTACAAGCTGGAGCGCGAGGGCTACAACGTCGTAACAGCGAGTGATGGTCAGGAGGCCTACGACTTAGCGCAGTCGGTGGACCCGGACCTGATCGTGACGGATTACCAGATGCCGGTACTCAGCGGGTATGACATGTGTGTGAAGCTGCATGCGTCTGACGTGACCGCCGACACCCCCGTGGTGATGGTGACGGCCCGGGGTCACAAGCTGTCTGCCCAAGAGATGGCGGAGACGAATATCCGACAGATGATGTCCAAGCCGTTCAGCGCCCGCGAGCTGCTGGTGGTGGTCGGTGAATTGTTGAATGAGGCCGGGGGCGATGAACCAATCGAGGAGGCGAATGCCGCGTGAGCCAGGGAAGCATCCAACCCGATGCCGAGCGTTACGACGCGATGATCGA
>JAJDCW010000227.1 GCA_029260635.1 Phycisphaeraceae bacterium
CCGGCCCGCTTGCCCTTGCGGCTCTCAAGGTCCAGGTTACGCCCCATCTTCATCGTCGAGAAGTCCTCACCCAGCCCCGGCTCGACCCGGCGGAACACCTCCGCGGACTTGTCCACCAGGTCCTGCGGGTTGTCCGCCGCGAACGGCTTCAACGGGC
The DNA here is from genome assembly GCA_029260635.1 of Phycisphaeraceae bacterium. Lineage (GTDB taxonomy): Bacteria > Planctomycetota > Phycisphaerae > Phycisphaerales > Phycisphaeraceae > JAJRRS01. Next base: position 158 of record JAJDCW010000227.1, read on the forward strand.
CTCGCCCCTTCACGTCCACCGACAGATCCCAGGGCCTTAGCTTCTCCAGCCCCAACGACTCGCAACGCTGCGCATCCATCTTCTCGATGACCGGCATGCACACCTGCTCGACCGCGTCCGCGAAGTCGTGGCAGTGCTGGGGCGTGTAATCGAATCGGTCCATCGCCTTCCACATGTAGTCACGGTAGTTCTCAAGCCCCGCGTTCTGAGCCATCTGCTTACGTAGCTTTAGCATCTGCTCAAACAACTCGTTGAACTTCTCACGGTCCTGAAGTCGACGCTCCGAACTTAGTCGCCAGGCCGATTCACGTTTGGTACGGTCCGGCTCTTCCAGGTACCGTGACAGCTGTTGAAGGGTCAGGGTCTCCCCCTCGAACTCAACCGTCATCGCGCCCACGGTCTTGTCGTACTCGTTATTCAGCTTGGCGACCTCGGTCTGAAGCGGCACGTTCTCCGGCCGAAACAACTCGACCGCCGCGGTCCATTCCCGTATCAACACGCCGAACCGCTTGGAGTCCAGCTCGGTGTGGCAGGGCACGGAGAGGAACTTCTTCTGCAACTCGAAATACACCGGCTTGATCTTCGGGGCGATGTGTTCCACAAAATGCAGAAACGCCTTCTCGATCTCCGGGTCGTCCGTGTGGCAGGCCGAGTCGATGTTCTTCCGCGAACCGTACTCCGACACCACGGATGACAGCTCCGAGAAGTCCGACAGCCACTGCCCAAGCGCCTCGATCGACTCCACCGGCCGTTCCAGCAGCGCCTGGTACAACGGCTCAAGCTGACCCCAGTCCCACGGGTCCAGGTCGGCGGGCGTGAAGGTCCGGGATTGTGTCATGGTCGGCATGGGAACGCTCCTTGTCTGTCTCTTAAAACCGGGTGTGAACCGTAATCACCGGATGGATTTTGTGTGCATATCTGAATGCGGGAGTTTACCTGCTGCCACACGGATATGCACCATATCATGAAATATGGAAATTTCTCTTGACGTATGCAAACCTGATTCGTATTCTAGTGCCTTACGAATGCCTTGATTGAAAGGGCGAAACGAATGGAAGCCACCCTCTAAACAGCTTGAGTCGTACCTGCTTCTTAATTGAAGCAGGCTGTCTTGCGCCAACGTTTCCGTTGCAGACCGACGGCTGAGCTGACCCCGAACATCCCGGAATGATTCAACGACCCTTGGGGCCGTCGAATAACCCTTGGCGAGGCCGGTTCACCGGCCGCCAAGCCGACGCTGTGTGAAACCGCACCGCGTGACCGGTTATTCACCAACCCCAATCACACGTCGGCCAACCCCGTGCGCGATCGCTGCGCAAGTTGGCCAAACGGACCCAAATGCTTATGTCTCGACGAAGTAAACAACACTCCGAAGCCTTCCGCTGCATCCGCTGCCGCATGGACGCCAACAGCGGGGCCTTCGGCACACGACACCGCAACCACTGCCCCTACTGCCTGTGGTCCCGACACGTCGATCAACAGCCGGGCGACCGCGCCTGTGGCTGCCGATGTGCCATGGAACCGATCGGCATCGACGTTAGAGAGGACGGGGAGTGGGCGGTCATCCACCGCTGCACCGGCTGTAGTGTCCTGCGCACCAACCGCATCGCCGGCGACGACCAGGAACTCGCGCTCCTGCAACTCGTCCTGCGACCGTTAGCAAACCCCCCGTTCCCCCTGGACGGCCTGCCCGTCCCGGGGAGATAACCCAATACTAGAAAGGAACCCCCCATGAAACCCATTGCCCTCAAAGCCGCTCGCGGCTTAGCGTGTCGAAACGCCCCCGCCACTGGACCTACCCCCCCAGCGCCAACTGCTCGCGCACGATCCGGTCGTGCAGCGTGTCGTCCTGGGCATCAAATACATCCGGGTCCACCGGGAACGCCGACGCCACCTTCCTCATCCCCTCCCAGGGGTCGATCAAGCAGTCGAAGTCGCCGACGACCGACTTGATCTTCGAGTTGTCGAAGATCACCGACGCCGCCTTGTCTCCCAGCAGCGGCCCGACCCAGTCGGGGTTGTAACGCACCAGCGTGTCCGTCGCCACGTGTACGAACTGGTAATCCGTCACCTTCAACGCCGCCGCGACCGCCTCGAGGATCTCGTTCCAGGACCACTGACGGTCACCGGTGAGGTGGAAGTCTTCGCCCAGCGCCTTTTTACTGCCCAACAGCTTCACGAACGGCGGCGCGAAATCGGTCGCGTAGGTGACCGTCCACAACGACTCGCCGTCCCCGTGCACGACCACGGGCTTGCCACGCAGCATACGCGACACATCGATGTTCCCGCTCCAGGGCGTCGGCATGTGCGTGCGATACGTATGGCTGGGCCTAACGATCGTGTAAGGCAGCCCCGACTGCGCACGAAGCAACCGCTCCATCTCGGCCTTGGTCTGTGAATAGCCCCAGTAAGGGTTATCCAGCGGTGTCTGCTCTGTGATCGGCAGTCCACGCACCGGCTTCTGATACGCCGACGCCGTGCTGATAAACACGTACTGCCCGCAGTGCCCGGCAAACAGCTCGATGTCCCGCTTGATCTCATCGGTCGAGAATAAACGGAACTGACAGATCACATCGAAGTTTTCGTCAGCGAGTTTCGAGTACACCGCGTCGTCGTGGATGTCCCCGACGATAAACTTGCACTCGTCGGGCAGCGCGGCATTATTGTTCCCCCGGTTAAACACCGTCACCTCGTGCCCGAGCTCCACCGACTGATGGATACAGTCAAAACTGATCTCGCCCGTCCCGCCGATGTACAACACTTTCATCACTGCGCTTTCTTAATAGCCAAGAAATAGACAACCAAATTAACCGCGATGGCACGAAGAGCGCAAAGCCAACAAAGAAATTGGCCCACAGATTTTCACAGATTGACACAGATTAAGAAGGTGACCAGATCGGGGTTATCAATCTGTGCTAATCCGTGAAAATCTGTGGGCCAATTCGGCATCTTCTTCGCGATCTTCGCGCCTTCGCGGCAGTCCCGATCAGAACTTCGGCTTATGCTTCAGCCCGCGCACCTGCATGGGCAGGCCGTAGAGGTCGATGAAGCCGCGGGCGGCGGTGACGTCGTAGCCGTCCATGGCGAAGCTCGCGAGGTCCAGGTCGTAGAGGCTCTTGTTGCTCTCGGCGGAGACAGCCAGAGCGCGGCCCTTATAGAGCTTGACCTTGACGGTGCCGGTGACGACTTTGTTCGATTCATCGACGAAGGCCTGCATCGCTTCTCGCAACGGGTGGAACCATTGGCCGTTGTATACGATCTCCGCATACTTCAGCGCGACCTGCTGCTTGTAATGGTAGAGGTCCCGCTCGAGGCAGAGCTGTTCGAGGGCTTTGTGGGCTTCGTAGAGGATGGTGCCGCCCGGGGTCTCGTAGACGCCGCGGGACTTCATCCCGACCAGCCGGTTCTCGACCAGGACGGTCGTGCCCACGGCGTGCTGCCCGCCGATGTTATTCAGCCGTTGGATCAGGTCGTGACCAGCGAGCTTCTTGCCATCGACGGCGACGGGGTTGCCCTGTTTGAACTCAACCTTGACGTACTGCGGCTTTGCAGGCGCTTTACTCACAGGAAGCGACATCACCAGGCAGGCGTCCAGCGGTTCGTTGGCCGGGTCCTCGATCTCCGCGCCCTCGTGGGAGATGTGCCAGAGGTTTCGGTCACGTGAGTAGATCTTCTTCTTGGACTGATCGACCGGGACCTTGTGGGCCTTGGCGTAATCGATCGCCGTCTCCCGGTCGGTCAGCTCGAAGTCCGGGTCCTTCCAGGGGGAGATGATCTTCAGCTTGGGGTTCAACGCTTTGTAGGTCAGCTCGAACCGGACCTGGTCGTTGCCCTTGCCGGTCGCGCCGTGGCCGACCGCGTCGGCCTTGGTCTGTTTGGCGACCATGACCTGATGCTTGGCGATCAGAGGCCTGGCGATGCTCGTCCCCAGCAGGTAGTCGCTTTCATAGACCGCGTGTGCCCGCAGCATCGGGAAGCAGTATTCCTCGGCGAACTCCTTGCGCAGGTCTTTCACGATCACTTCGTCGGCGCCGGAGGCGTAGGCCTTCTTCTCGATGCCCTTGAGCTCATCGCCCTGCCCCAGCTCCGCGGCGAAGGCCACCAGCTTCACGCCGGGGTACCGCTCCTTGAGCCAGGGGAGGATCACGGACGTGTCCAGCCCGCCGGAGTAGGCGAGCACGATTTTCTTGGGGTCGGAAGACTTGGCCATGACAAACGGTCCTTACAAAATAGCGTGCGAACCGGGCATCATAACACGCCCGGCCTGACCGGGAAATCCCCGCGATCCTACAGCCCGGCGGGCCTTCACCCCGGCTATCTGGGCGCATGAAAAAAGGCGACGGCACTTTCGTACCGCCGCCCGGAGGGAAAAGAGAGACGCCTTATTTGCACCGCCCTGGCTTGATTTGTGGGGGCGGGGGGCCTTGTTACGGCGGGCCGGGCCGGGGGCTCACCGCGTCATTCAGACACGGGGGCCAAACATATATTTTCATTCATGCATCACGCCGACTGGAACAGGGCCTTGGTCTCTTCCAAAGCCTCGGGCAGCGAGGCGGCCACGTCGTCGATGTGTTCCTGGGTGATGTTCAACGCCAGCAGCAGCGCCGGGTCGTATTCCTTGGTCTCCTGGCTGCGTGTGAAGCCCAACTCCAGCTTCCCAGCCAGCACGTCGGCGATGTGGACCAGGCCGGTCAGCGTGCGGTTCTTCTCGTTGAGGTCCATCGGGTTGTGGTGGAACCCGGTGACGTACTGGAAGCTCTGCGGGAACTTCCAGAGCTTGCACAAGGCCGTGCCGAACTGCTCGTGGGTCGCGCCCAGGAGTTCCTGTTCGGCCTGGCGGAGCGTGGTCTCGGGTTCTTTCTCAAGCTTCTCCATGACCTGCACGAACTTGGCGCGACGTGCCTGGATCTCGACCATGATCCCGATGTTGTGGATCAGGCCGGCGAGGAACGCCTCGTCGGGCAGGCCCAGGCCTGCGTGCTTAGCAAGCAGGCGCGTACCGGATGCACACGCGATCGCGTGCGACCAGAGGTCACGGGCATCGAAGTTCTCAGAGATCTTCCCGCCACGGAAAAGTTTCGCCAGGCTGGCGGCGATGGCGATGTTCTTCACCGCGTTGAGGCCTAGCAGGACGATGGCGCGGTTGATCGAACCGATCTGGCCGGGCAGGCCGTAGAACGCGGAGTTCACGACCTTGAGGATGCGCGCGCCCAGGGCCGGGTCGTTGCTGATGACCTTGTTAAGATCGTTGGCGGTCGAGTCGGGGTCTTCCACGAGCTGGATGATCTTCATCGTGACCTCGGGGAGGGTCGCGATGTGGCTGATCTCCTGCACCGCCGACTGCACGATCGCTTCGACCTGCTTGGCGTCGGGGGCTTCACCGGGGGCGGGGGCTGCCGCGGCGTTTGCCTGGTCTGGGGTTGTTTCTGGCTGGGTCATGTTTCTCCTCCACTCCTGGATACGGCTCGGTTGTACGACTCTGGATTCCGGGCCGGGATACGGTCCTTAGCTGACGTATCGACCCCGGCTTAACCCGACTTAAGCCATTAAGCCTGCCCCATCGATACAGGCCCCCGCCCGGTTCCGGTTATGACAGCCAGCCAAACCTCAACGCCTGCGCCCGGCAGATAACAATCAGCGGACCCACATTGTCCGCACCGCTTAGCCGGGCTAGGATGAGGGCATGAGCTGGCAGGTCCGATTTGAGGAAGAGGTACGCCGACGCCACCCCGGCGCGGGGATGTGGTACACGCGCGTAAGCCGACAGCCAAGCTGGGTCACCAAAACCGCCCTGGTCGCCGCCCTGATCGTGGTGGTCGTGCCGATCATCGCGTTGACGATCGCCGCGGTGATTATCGGTCTCTTGTGCCTGCTGGTTCTGAGCCTGGTCGCCTCGGTCTGGCGATTTGTCACCAGCCCTTTCTCGGGCACCCGTGCCTCCAAAGACGATGGCCGACGCAACGTCACCATCATCGACCGGCCCTGACCCCCCTCACCCCCGGTCTCGCCCCCGGCTTACCCCGGTCAACCACCGGCATAACCGCTGCAACCGGTATCACGGCGTTGCCACCCCGGACGGTTGAGGTAAAGTAGGTCCCATCCAAATCGTTCAATAAATCACGGTTCAGCCATGCCAAAATACCTTGTCTATATAGCCGCTCTGACACTGCTGGTCCTCGCCTGCCCACACACACTGCAAGCGCAGGACACCGCACCCGCCACAGACGCCGGCGTCATCACGGACCTGATCCCCGACGCGCTGCTCCCAGCGGGCCATGCGGACGGCGAACAATCCAGCCCCAGTGCGACGATGGCGACATTCCTCGGGGCCATGAACCGCGTGGATAACGGCGACGACTCCGCCTGGCCTGACGTACTCACCTGCTTCGATTTCCCGGAGAATCTCGCCACCCCCGAGCAAAAGACCCATGCACGCCAACTGTTCGAGTTCATCAACCGTCTGGGCGAGGTCGATGTCGGTGCGCTCCCCGACGAATTGGATATCCAGCCCACGCCCGAGGCGAAACCCGTCACACGCCACCAGTTCTTCCCCACACCCGAACACGCGTGGATGTGGACCGAACTGGCGCCGCTGGGCAAAGCACCCAGAGGCGGTATCGTCTTCCAGGCCAACGACCAAGGCGTCTGGCGGTTCTCCCGTCAGACCGTCGCCGACATCTCCGACCTCTACACCAGCACAGAGCTGCTCCCGCCACGCTACCACGACCAGCAGACCCGCCCCGGCGAAAACCTATTCGTCCTGGTCGGGCCGACGTTCCAGAACACGCACACCTGGGCCTGGGCCGCGCTGCTGGGCGCGATCTTCGTGGGCCTGCTGCTGGGCAAAGTCTTCCAGATGATGCTACGCGGCGCCGCGAAACGCTGCAACGAAGCGAAACAATATGTCCGCGCCATCGTGCTGGATAACACCGCCAGCCCCGTCAGCTTCGCGTTCCTCAGCCTCGGGCTCTGGGTCGGCATCACCCAGATTTACCGCGAGCCCAAGCTCGCCGTCTTCACAAACAACATCATCCAGTTCCTGCTGATCCTCTCGGTCGGCTGGCTGCTGTTTAACCTCGTCGAGGTCATCGACGCCTCGCTCCGTCGGCTCAGCGAAAAAACCCAGAGCAAGCTCGACGACCAGATCGTCCCGCTGGTCCGTAAGTCCCTGCGGCTGTTCCTGATCGTCGTCTTCACGCTCTTTGTCGCGCAGAACGTCTTCGGCCTCGACATCACCGGCTGGCTCGCGGGCCTGGGCATCGCGGGCCTCGCTATCTCACTTGCGGCGCAGGATTCGATCAAGAACCTCTTCGGGTCCATCACCGTCCTCTTCGACAAGCCCTTCACCGTCGGGGACTGGATCGTCACCGAGGGGCTCGAGGGCACGGTCGAGGAGGTCGGCTTCCGCTCAACGCGCATCCGCACCTTCTACAACTCACTGATCACGCTCCCCAATGCCAACCTCATCAACGCCTCCGTCGACAACTACGGCCAACGGCAGTACCGGCGGTGGAAGACACACATCGGCGTCCAGTACGACACGACCCCCGACCAGCTGGTTGCCTTCACCGAGGGCATCCGCGAGCTGGTCCGCAGCCACCCCTACACGCGCAAAGACTATTTCCAGGTCTGGTGTCACGAGTTCGCCTCGTCCAGCCTTAACATCCTGCTGTACATCTTCCATGAGGTCCCCGACTGGTCCACCGAGCTGCGCGAACGCGAGCGGCTGTTCCTGGACATCGTCCGGCTGGCCGACAAGCTCGGCGTGCAGTTCGCCTTCCCCACACAAACCGTCCATCTATACAAAGAAGAGCACACCGACTACGAAACCCGGCACGAACCCCCGCAATCCATGACCCAACGCCGATCCATGATTAACGGCATCCGCGCCGCCCAACTGCTCATCAAAGACCAGCCCTGGCAATCCCAAACCCCCGGCCCCGTCACCTTCCAGAAAGGCCCCACCGACCTGGAGATCGACGAGCACGGCAACCCGGTGATCGAAATAGACAAAGAAAAAGAAAAGGATAAAGAGGACTGACACCACCCGGTCACAACCGCTTCCCCTCAAGCCGGGACGTGGCCCAAAGGGCCTTAGCCCGGGTCATACCTTATATATGCGTCCCCCTCACACCGCCGCGTGCTCCGGCTCATTTCCTTCCAACACCTTCACCACGTCGCGCACGACCCAGCTCATGTTGTCCAGCGCCTCAAATGTCCGCGACGCGATGTGTGGCAGCAGCCGGACGTTGGGCAGTTCGTATAACGAGTAATCTTCCGGGGGCGGTTCCGGGTTGTGAACATCCAGAATCACCTGGGCCCCCGGATGTGTCTTTGCCCATCGTGCTAATGCGTCGCTGTCGTGCAGCATCCCGCGCGCCGCGTTGATGAAGAGGCAGTCATCACGCAGGTGGCCTAGCGCCTCGGCATCGATCATCCGCTTATTGGCCGCACGCCCATCCGCGTGGATGCTTACGATGTCGCTGTTCGCATAAAGCGTCTTGTGATCGACAAAGCCGAACGGGTAGTCCACCGCCTTGCGCAGTTCTACTTCGGGCAGGAGGTCACAAACATTCAGATTCATACCCAATGCGTGCGCTACGCAACCCAGCCGCTTGCCGATGCGGCCGAAGCCGACGATGCCGAGTGTGAGCTGGTCAAGCTGCTTTCCAACCTCGGTCTTGCGCAGGCTATGAAATGTTTCAACCTCGGCGTATGTCGGCAGGTCCGTGCGCGGGCGGTAGTGGTCCAGCATCAGGGCAAACACGTACTCGACCACCGCCTGCGTGTTCGCGTCCGGGGTATACACCACGCGGATACCCCTTCGCTTGCAGGCCGGCAGATCGATGTTATCCAACCCCACGCCCGCCCGGCCGATGACCTTCACCTTCGGCGCACGATCCAGGAACGCCTCATCCACGATCGTATACGTCCGGACCACCAGCCCCTCGGCCTCGCCCAACGGCCTATCAAGCCCGGCGTCGTCGTGAGCGCAACGCTCCACCTGAGTACGCTCACAGAGCCAGGCTTCCGCCGACTCCGCCAACGTCTCGGTGATCAACACACGCGGCATATTAGGTCTAGGGTCTGGGGTGTAGAGTCTGGGGTCAATAAGATAATGCCCCCCCAACGCCGGCCGTGAGCAACGCGAAGGGCCGGATGGCTTCATCTGATCAACTATCAATCAGTTCGACCTCACCAATCACGAACCACAAACCACCCGCCACCGATCAAGCGCTCACGCAAAGTACGCGGCGTTCTTCTCGATGTAGTCGGTCCACTCTTCGGGGAGGTCTTCTTCGGGGAAGATCGCCTTGACCGGGCACTCGTCCACGCACAGGCCGCAGTCGATGCAGGTGTCGTTATCTATATAGAGCATCTCGGACGCCTCGAACTCGGGCTCGTCCTTAGTCGGGTGGATGCAGTCCACGGGGCAGACGTCCACGCAGGCCGTGTCTTTGGTGCCGATGCAGGGTTCGGTGATGATGTGAGGCATAACTAGACTCCAATAGCGTCGTAGCGGGGGGTTCCGGGGCGTCCCGCGAATGTCCTTAAGGTTAGAGTATAGGCCGGGTTCGGGCCAGTGCAAAGCTAAATTATCTTGCAATCCGCCTCGAAATCCTTTGCCAGTCTGCATTAAGACCGATAACCCCCGTATCGTGCCCCACCCGTCGCGGTTTACCCAGATTAACTTGAACCGTGTCGGATAGGGTCTAAATCAGATTCCCGTATTAAAAACGTGTCAACAGGGTTGAAATGCCTCCACAACCCGATAGATTAGGTGCATATCAATTCGGGAGAAAGGCTGCGTTGTGAGACGCGATTTTCTCCCTCCGGGGACCATTCACAACGCAGGCGAGGGACGGGTGAACCTGTCACTGTGCGCACACACCGGCCGGCAACGGCTCGGCCTTGGTCTTGTTTACTCTTATTCAGGAGATCACGATGTTCAAACCACTCATTCAGACCGCCGCGGCAGCCACCGTCAGCCTGGCCTTCATCAACCCGGGCATGGCCGGCATCGTCGGATTCGAGGATGTCCTGCTGGGATCCTCCTTCAACGTCGGCGGGTCGTTCACCTCCGACGGCGTCTCGTTCACCATGCAGGACTACATCTGGCCGGGCGGCACCGTCCACTCCGGCGGGCAGGGCGACATCACACTCGGGTTCGGCGGCTCTTTCGGCACCGGACAGATGTTCTACCCCAATAACATCAACGCACTGATCGACCTGGCCGGAACCGTCGGACAGCAGACCCTGGTCACCATCCCATTCTCCGACAACGGCGGCAACGTCAACTTCCACGTCAACCCCGCGCTCGGCGGCGCGATCATCGAGGCCAACGACTTCTCCGACCCCACCATCAACGGCACCACCATCAACGGCGTCTCCGTCAGTGTCACCGGCACCAACCTAAGCGGCTTCATCACCCTGACCGGCCCGGTCGATCAGGTTGTCGTCGGCGGGCAGGAAACCCTGATCGACAACGTCCGCTACTCACCCGAACCGACCAGCGCCCTGCTGCTGACCGCCTGCGGGTTATCGACGCTCGCGCGACGGCGACGAACCGCCTGACGCAATAAACACAGGTATAAATCGGCAACAAACCTCACTGACATTCAACCGGCGGGCATCACCTCGATGCACGCCGGTTTTCTATTGCGCCCCCGGCCCGACATCTTCCGCAGCCAGTAGCCGCGGCGCGTAACCCGCCTCCGCCAGCCCCGCCCTGCCTACTGGAGTCATCAGTCCCTCCGCCCCGCGCTTCAGTTCTACATTCGCCGGCATCGCCGCGTTAATCATCGCAGGCGGTTCGCCCCCGACCACGACGTTCCCCTCGGCCGTCATCCCCTCGGGCTCATCGAGAATGAGGTACTCGCTGGGCACGTTCGGGTTCAGGAAGTAATTCCCCGACAGCGTCAGGTTCTTAGGCGGCAGCGTCCGGTTCCGTTTGCCTGCCCCGGTCCCGATAGTCAGCGGGTGGTTGCAGTCCACCACCACGTTCCCGGTCACCACCGCATCTTCCACCAGCGCGTAGCCATTCAGTTCATTGTTCGGTTGGGTGTTCATGATCGACAGCGCCGTGCGGAAGTCGTCCGTCCCGGTCAGTGTCTGCATGTGGTTGCCACGCACGACGTGCCCGGCCCCGATCACGCGAACCCCCCCGCCGCCGCGTTTGCCCCGGCCGATGAAGACGTTGTTCTCCACCAGGCACCGGTCCCCGTGACGCAGCGTGAGCATCCCGGCACAGTTATCAAACGTGTTGCCGCGGTAGATGTTGTCGCAGCTCTTGTTCGAGATGACCTCGATCTCGCCGTCGCATTCATCGAACAGGTTGTACTCAACCACCGTCGCCGAACTGCTCAACGACATCTGGCTGGTCCCGATACGGATCGTCTCCCCGCCGTTACGCCCGAGGTCCGGCCGAAACCCGAAGTGGTTGTGGTCGATCCGGTGGTGATTCGGCTCGCCATCCAGCCAGACGACAAGCGTCGTGCCCTCGGTCGTCTTCCCAGCGATGTAGCAGTGGTCGATCCGGTTGCGCTTGCCAAATAATGACACCCACTTGCCGCTGCTCCCATCCGGCGGGTTGAAGCCCACGATCGAGCACCGCGTCAGCCGACAGTCGGTCGCATAGTCCTGGTCATTCCGGCGGAACTGCACCACGTCCGTCCCGCCGGGGTGCCCGTCCTCAAAACTCAACCCCTGCACCGTGACAAAGCTGCCCCAGAGGCGCATGTTCGATTCACCGGTCAGCTTCACACCGCCCACGGTCTCCGCACGCACCAGCAGGGGTTCGCCTTCCTTCCCCGTACCATGAATCCTTAACTCCGCATCCCGATACGTGCCATCCGCCAGCACCACCTCGTCCCCCGGCGCAGCGGTCGGGACCGCATCGTTCAGCGCATCAATAGTATCCACATGGATCGTCTTGCCGGACACCCGTTCAGAAACTCCCGGGGCCGACAGTCCAAGCATCATTAATACGGCACACAGCACACACCTGTAATGATTCAACATAAATGATTCCTTAAATTAAGTTCGTCCCGCCGCCTTCTCCCCGCAGGCTCACCGCTCAAACACGACCGGGTGATACCCCTCGTAGTAGTGAAAGCCGTGCGCTGGTGATTCCGACAACGACATTGTCAGGTAGGGCTCATTGAAGCCTGCGCCGTGGTCGTAACGGAACAGCCCGAACGTCCAGGCCGTGCCCACCGCCGGCGGCGCATCGACGCCATCGAACCCGGACCAGGGGATCGCTATCTCGACCGTGTAGCCCGTGTCCATGTCGCCCGGAGTGTCTGCCGTGCCGCGGACCTTCACTACGCTGCGCATCCCCGACTCCCAGGGCGTCCACTGCTTGAAGTCGCCCGCGCCGCGGTGGGGCCAACGCGCATCAAAGGTTGTCCCGTTAGGCGCACTGACCAGCTCGTAATACTGCGGGCTGTCCTCGCCGTACTTGACGTACAACTCCACGACGTCCCCGGCTGCGAGGTAGTCGTCGTGCATCGTTGAAGCCGAACGCACATCGTTGTCGGCACAGTCAAACGCCACATACAGGTGCGTGTCGTCCCAGGTCAACCGCGCAACCGTTGTATACGGGTACAGGCCTTCGGGCCGAAACAAGCGGAACCGATCGATGCGCTGCGCCCGCTGCCAGGCCGGTTCGTCAAGCTCGCCGTCCAACACGATCGGCCCATCTGCGCTGCGGCAGATGTAGACGCGCCCCGCCGAGAGATCTACGGACTCCCCCGCCTGTGCATCTAAGCCGCCGTGCCGGCAGCCCGCGCCGATCCCAAGAAGCACACCGATCATCAAGACACACCCGATCCGCATCGCGTTCATGGTAACCCCTAGCAAGTGTAAGACCCGTCCCCAAAGCAGCATCAACCATACGACACCAAAAGCATATCACAGCCCGGCCCAAATGTTTGCGCCATCCGACGCGCCTGCTACAATAGCCAACCTATGGCTAAATCCGCAAAGTCCATCCCCAGCAACACCATCGCGCAGGGCGACTGCCTCAAAACCATGGCGTCCTGGCCGGAGGATTCCGCCGACCTGATCTTCGCGGACCCGCCCTACAACATCGGGTTCAAGTACGACCACTACGACGACAACCGCGAGCACGACGACTACGTCGCCTGGACATGCGACTGGATCGACGCCTGCGTCCGCCTGCTCAAACCCTCGGGCAGTTTTTACATCCTCATCGGTGACGAGTACGCCGCCGAGACCCGCCTGCACCTGCGCAAGCTCCAGGCCGACAAGCAGCTGGTCTTCCGCAACTGGATCATCTGGCATTACACGTTTGGGCAGAACTGCAAACTCAAGTTCAACCGTTCGCACGCGCACCTCTTCTACTGCGTCGGGTCCGCCACCGCGAAGATCAAGGCCCACGAGAAGCTCACCAAGAACCCGCCTTTCACCTTCAACCGCGAAGCCGTCGCCGTCCCCAGCGCACGTCAGACGACTTACAACGACGCACGCGCCAATCCCACCGGCAAGCTCCCCGACGATACCTGGTACCTCCGCCCCCAGGAAACGGATGTCAACTACCTGCACCCGGAGTGCGACACCTGGTACCAATCAAGACTGGCTGGCACGTTCAAGGAACGCCAGGGCTGGCACCCCTGCCAACTCCCCGAGGCCCTGCTCGAACGCATCATTAATGTAAGCTCCAACGCGGGCGACCTGGTATTCGACCCGTTCGCGGGTTCGGGCACGACCCTCGCCGCCGCCGCCAAACTCAAACGCGACTGGCTGGGCTGCGAACTGAGCAAGGACTACACCAAGCGAGCCCTCGAGCGCATCAAGCACGTCGCCAGGACCGGCCAGACCATGCAGACCACCCAGGCCGACAAAGGTATTCAACGCGGCAAGCCTAAGAAGAAGGCCGAGCCGCATAGGTCGAAGAAGGATAAGGATGGGAATCTGATGCGGAGCTTCGATTAGTCATCAACACCTCTACTGTGTTATCTCCACTCAGCCCCCGGCTCTGCGTGGGGATTCCCGCGAGGCCTAATATGCCACTGGTTCAGTTAGACGGAAAAGAAATTCATGGCTGGGAATCGTTTCACAACGTTTTCGCCGAGTCGTTTGGTTTCCCTGACTTTTACGGCCGAAATATGAATGCATGGATAGATTGCATGACCGACCTCGACGATCCAAATAACGAAGCAGGTATGACATCAATTCACGGCTCCGCAACCGATCCCGTTATCCTACATATCGATAATATCGACTGTATGCCAAATGAAATCTCGCAAGCTATGATCGATTGCGCCGCTTTCGTAAACTGGCGGCGACTTGATAAAGGGGAGCCAGCGATATTGGCATTATCTTATTACCGGCAGCCCTGATTGCCCAGACCGGAGACCGTTAGAGTGCGTCTTGCCACTTTCACCCTCGCCCTCTGCTTCGCCCTCACCGGCTGCGGTAAATCCGAGCCCCCGCCGTCGCTGACGGAGCTGCGTGCCGACGCGCCGATCCTTACGGTTAAGGTGTTGGCCGACGGTTCGATCCTCGCCGACGACGCACCGACCACGCTCGACGCACTGAACACCCACCTACCCGTTTTCGCCAAGGCCCACGGCCTGGTCTGGTTCTACCACGAGCACCCCAACGACCCACCACCCCCGGCCGCGGCCGACGTGCTGAGCCTGATACTCGACCACGAGTTACCCATCTGCCTGTCCACCCAGCCCGACTTCTTCGATATCATCGAAGAAGAAGTCGAATCCGCCGTACCGACCGGCTAACGATTGATCACGCCACTGAAACATGAAGCCCACGCTTTGAAAGCGTGGGCTTCTTTGTAGTTATTCAGGATAAATGATCAGACGTGTGCTACACGAGCATCCCGTTGAGGTTCTCGAACCCCACGCGTGCCGACTCCATCGGGCTGACCGCCCAGTTGCTGTCCTGCTCGACGATCAGGAATTGAACGCCATGCGACTCGGCCGCGTCCAGGATGGCGGGGAAGTCGATGATCCCCGTGCCGACCTCGGCGAATCCGCGCTCGGGCGTGTCGGCCATGTCCTTCATGTGCAGGATCGGCAGCCGGCCCGACAGCTTCTTCATCCAGTCCAAAGGCTCATCGCCGGCCTTCTTGACCCAGTACACGTCCAACTCGCTGTTCAGGCCCGTGCCGTCAAATAGCAGGTCGACCCCGCGCCTGTCGGGCTCGACCGCGTCGGCGTCCCACTCGAAGTCATGGTTGTGGTAGCACACGGTCAGGCCGTGTTCGCTCAAAACCGAAGCGATCTTAAGGACCTGCTCGGTGATCTTGCGATAGCCGACCTGGCGGTGGTCTTCGCCGAGGTACGGGCAGTTGACGTACTGATAACCAAACAGCTTCGCGCGGTCGATCAGCGGCTGCGTGTCGCCGAAGAAGTGCTCGATGCCCTCGTGCGCCGAAACCGCGGTGAGCCCGTGCTTGTCGAGCAGGGCCTTGAAATCTTCCGCGCTGTGGCCGTAAAGCCCCGCCAGTTCGACGTGCTTGTACCCGATGGCCGCTACCTGCGCCAGACCTGCATCCAGGTCCTTCTCAAGCACATCACGGACGGTGTAAAGCTGTAACGCAATCGGCAGGGACATATATATACTCCAAAAGTAGGCGGGGGAATCCGCGGGCAGGGACCGGCGTGCCCACACGAAAGGGCGCTCCGGACCCGTCAAGTTAACCACACTCCCCTGATGCGGCAAGGGCGTTTCCGTTATGTAACGTATTTACAACGATCGTTCTATAGAAGCCTCACCCGGCGAAGGCGTGGTCGATCAGGACACGGGCCGCCTGCTTCGCGGTCGCGGCCGCGCAGCCCCGGTTCTCATCCGGGCAGACCTGCGTGTAGACCACCGCGCCTTCCATCAGCAGACAAAGCTGCGCCGCCAACGCTCCCGCCCCCGCCCCCGGACCTTCTTCCAGCCCGGCCTGCTCCACGAGTCCGCGGATATACTGTTCGACCAGACGCTTGTGTTCCGCTGAGGCCGCGTGGATCGGGTCCGAGTGGTCTGCGTATTCGGCGGAAGCGTTGATAAACATGCACCCGGAGAAGGTTGCCTCCCCAAACCAGCGTCCCATTTCGTCAAAAATCGCCAAAAGCCGATCTTTGGGGTCTTTCGCACGCTTCTCGACGCCCCGCATGAACTGGTTCCGCCAACGCTCATCACGGAGCCGTAATGCCGCCAGGATCAGCTCCTCTTTCGATCGAAAGTGCTTATAAAGCGTCATCTTAGCGACGCCAGCGGCATCAAGAACCTTGTCGATCCCGGTCGCATGGAACCCCTCCCGGGCAAACAGCTCCAGAGCCGACTCGACCAGTTGATCTCGCTTTTTGGACACGGCTAGCACCTTTCAAAGACCTTCGACAACATAACTATACCGAATAGTACATCAAAAATCGTCTTTTAAGGATCATTTATGCCAATATTCACATTTTTTATGTTTTTTGACTTGCAATGAAATAGACAGACCGGTATGTTTGTTATTCATAGCATGAGCGGGGTTCTGCTCAGCACACGAACTGGCCCACAGCAGGCCACCAACAGATAGGGATTCGACATGAACAAGCTCAATACACTCGTACTCGCCTCCGCCATCCAGGCCGCCGTGTTCACCAGCTTCTCGGGATCTGCTCAGGCGGAGGAAGTTGACCACGCCGATGCCCCCCGAGCGCAGGCCCTGACCGACGCCCTGAAAGCCCATGGCGGTATAGATACCTGGCGTGCCTACGCCCGGATGGACTACGCCACCACCGACTTCCCATTGGGAGCCAATGCCCCCTTTGACTTCACACAGACCACCGACCTGCACAACCGTCGGCACCTGACACACGGCGAGAATTTCACGTCCGGCAAGAACGAGGACGGCGCATGGGCATTACCCAACACCCAGGCCCTGGGCCTGCCCCCCGCCTTCTTCGAGTCCGGCAACTTCTACTTCATCGCCATGCCCTTCGTATTCGCTGACCCCGGCGTGATTACCCGCGACATCGAGGACGCCGAATTCCAGGGCAGGACCTACGACCGTGTAGTGGTTAGCTACCCTCAGCATATCGGCGACACACCCGAGGACGACTACATCCTCTACATCGATCAGGGATCACGCCGTCTGAAGATGATCGACTTCGTGCCCACCAGCGCCGAAGTCAACGGCGACACCCCCCTGAACGAGATCCCACGCAAGGCGCTCGTCTTCGATACCTGGGAACACTACGACGGCCTGCTGATCCCAAGCAAGGCCACCTTCTACGGCTGGGCCGACGGCCAACTCCAGGGCGACGGCAACAGCTACACCATCCACGACGTCAGGTTCTCCAGGAAAGCACCCAGGCCCGACATCTTCAAGGCAGAACAAAGCCGAGTCATCAATGGAACCGCACACGCAAACTAATACACCTACAACCGCCGATCCCGTTTAACCCCGATATGGACGGGTAAGCCGGCAACCAACCGTTACCGAATCGTCGTAACCACAACTGAAAGGAACATCACCATGGCACGCATCCAACCACTAGAACCTCAGAACGCACCGGAAAAGAGCCGAGACATCCTCCTTGGGCTAGAAAAAGCTTTGGGCTTTGCGCCGAACATGTATAAGTCGATGGCACAAGCCCCGGCTGTGCTTGAAGGGTTCCTCGGATTCAAAAAGGCGCTGGGAACCGGCACGCTCTCCGCCAAGTTACACGAGCAGATCGCACTCGCACTCGCCGGGGCCAACACCTGCGACTACTGCGCCAGCGCCCACACCGCGATCGGGTCGAAGCACGGCCTACCCGCCGACGAACTCGCCGCCAACCTGAAAGGTGGATCCAGTGACCCCGCCACAAAGGCCGCGCTGACCTTCGCTCTGGCGATCAACGCACGAGAAGGGTTTGTCACCGACGAGCAGGACCAGGCGCTACGAGACGCCGGCTACACCGAGGAACAGGTCGTGGAGGTCTTCGCTCAGACCATCTTCAATATCTTCACCAACTACTTCAACCACCTGGCCCAGACGGCCATCGACTTCCCGCTGGTACAGACCGGCGAAACCACCGCGGCGTGACGCACCCGCCCACCCTCAGCCCCCGGCTATACCGGGGGATCGTCCGGAACTCGCAATCCAAAGCCCTTAACTCTCCAACGAAAGGAGCAACATCATGGCAGGCAAGAACACACTGACACTCAACGAAGACAATTTTCAGCAGCAGGTCCTCGAGCATGAGGGCACGGTCCTGGTCGATTTCTGGGCCGAATGGTGCCCACCATGCAAGGCCATCGGCCCGGTGATCGACGGGCTGGCCGATGACTACGCCGACGACGTCCCGGTCGGCAAGGTCGATGTCGACGCCAACCAGCAACTCGCGACGAAGTACGGCATCAGCTCGATCCCCGCGCTCGTGGTCTTCCACAACGGCGAGGTCGTCAACCAGCTCGCCGGCTACCAGTCCAAGGACACGCTCGCCGCCGCGATCGAGGGCGCACGCAGCCAGCCCACCGTCTAACCCCCCTCACCGCCCGGTTCGGCCCAACCGCCGACCCGGGCTTTTGATGACTAACACAACCCACAGCATGACCGACCAAACCGGCC
>JAJDCW010000228.1 GCA_029260635.1 Phycisphaeraceae bacterium
CGTAGAGGTTGTCGAACTTGCTCTTGGTGACCGAGTCGTTGACGTTGACGGCGGGGAACAGCAGCGTGCCGTCGCGTTGCATCTCGTAGAGCCGCATCACGCCGGTGGTTGTTTCTTCGGACACGCCCTTGAACTCCTTGACGACGTCGCGCCAGCGTTTGGGGTTCTCTTCGTAGCAGCGGGCCAGCAACTTGAGGACTTCCTTGAACTCTTCGTTGTCGGTCGTCTCGGGGCCGGGGACGCTGCCGGCGTTCTCGAACTCAAAGCCCTTGTGGATCAGCAGGGTCGCGTCGCCGCCATCGTCGACGATCTGGGTCGGGCCTTTGCCGCCGGGGTAACGCAGGGCCTGGTCGGTGCACCACCAGTATTCTTCGAGCGTCTCGCCCTTCCACGCGAACACGGGCACGCCCTTGGGGTTGTCCGGCGTGCCGTCCTTGCCAACAACGACCGCGGCGGCGGCCTCGTCCTGCGTCGAGAAGATGTTGCACGAGACCCAGCGCACGTCCGCGCCCAGTTCCACGAGCGTCTCGATCAGCACGGCCGTCTGTACCGTCATGTGAAGTGAACCCATGATCCGCTGGCCGGTCAGTGGCTTTTGCTTGCCGAACTCGGCTCGCATCGCCATCAGCCCGGGCATCTCGGCCTCAGCCAGGTCCAGCTCCTTGCGGCCAGCGGCGGCGAGGTTGATGTCCTTCACTTTGTATTCCAGGTTGCCCGTCTTCGTGATCGAGCAGGGCTGTGTCGCGGTTGCGGTCATGATCGTTTCCTTTGATTATGGATCAGTAACTAGTTTTCAGTGTCAGGTTTCGTAACAGTATTCGTACGGAATCAAATCCGGATTCATCATTCATCAAATCATCACGCCTTGCAGGCGGTACACAGCAACAACGCCGGCCCCTTCGCGTCGGGGTGTGGCGGGATCGGCGTGCAGACAGGCGAATCAAAACCCGCGTCTATCAGCATCGCGCAGACCGCCTCTTGTTCATACCCCATGTTCTGCTGGCCCATCTCTCTGCGGAAGTCGTCGCGGTCGTGACGCATCACATCCACGATCACCGCACGACCGCCCGGCCGGATCACCCGAGCCATCTCGCGCAAGGCGTTCTCCGGCTCGGCTAAATATGTCAACACCAGGACCAGCATCGCCGCGTCACATTCGCCATCCTCGATCGGCAGTGACTCGATATCACCCTGTCGTAACTCAATATTCTTCCTGTCGGCGGTCCGTTGTCTCGCCGCGTCGAGCATGGCGGGCGTGTTATCTACCCCGATCACCCGGCTTACATGGCGGGACAACTCGAATGCCAATGCGCCAGTGCCGCAACCCAGGTCCGCGACCGTCCAATCGCTGGGCAGCAGCGCGAGCAGTGCCTGTGTGCCGAACTTCGGCCCGTACATCGATTCGCGTAGCTGCCCCCATTGTTCAGCCGCGCTGTCAAAGAAACGCTTGGCGTCGTCGCTGCGTTGTCGAAGGCGCTCGACCAGACGCAGCCGATCCTGTTCCAGTTCCGCCCAGCCCTCGGTCTGCTCCCGGGCCAGCAGCCACATCTGCCGCTGCGCCGGCTCCAACTCATCCAGAACCATCCGGTAGAGGTTGGTGGTACCCCGCCGGCGGTTGACCGTCCAGCCCTCATCCCCCAAGAGCTTGAGGTGCCGGCTGACCGTGGATTGGGGAAGCTGCAGGACCTCGCAAAGGTCGGATACCCCCAACTCATGCCGCTCTACGAGCCTTAAAAGCCGTAATCGCGTCGCATCGGCGAGGCTGGCCATCCATCCAAGGAGGCTGTCGGGTTGGCTGGTCTGTGTATCCATCAGTTAATCCGGATATAATAATATATCGGTCATCCGCCCGGTCAAGTCCACCCGCCAGATTGAGGAAGACACACACCGGCCCAACGGGTAAAATCAAACCGCTCGCCCCCCCCGGCCGACCCCACCGCAAACGCCCCAAAGCGTGTCCAAACCCATGAATAAGTACCCCCCCCGGAAGCATTCCGTGCCGGTCCTGATGGTCATGATGCTGTTCGTGGTTCTCACGGGCTGCGAGCCGGAGACGCGCATCATCCGCAGTTCCTGGGACAGCCTGCCCGCCGACCCCAAGCCGCGTAACGCCGGCACCCCCGGTAACGACCCCTACCAGGACCCCGCCGGCGGGCAGGGCTGGGCCATCGAGGTTACGCAGATCACCGGCAGCACCCGGCACGACGCGGCGCGCGAATTGGTGAAACAACTGCGCACCGGTTCCGGGTTAAGTGATTTATGGATCGAAGACCTCAACAACACCGCCACCATCTACCACGGCCGATTCAAGCAGGCCTCCGACCCCGGCATCCGCAACGCGCTTGCTGCCGTGCAACAGATCGAGATGGACGGTGTGCAACCGTTCGCAAACAGTCAACTCGTCCCTTTGGTCGGCCAGGGCCGCGCGATCGCCGACCCCTTCGACCTGCGGCAGTTCATCGGCTACTACTCGCTGCAGATCGGCTTCTACGACGCGGCCTACAACGGCGACTTCCGTGAAGCCGCCGAGCAGGCCATCCGCATCCTACGGGAGGACGGCCACGACGCCTACTACTACCACGGCCCCCACCGCTCCATCCTCGCCATCGGCGTCTTCAGCTACGAGCAGGCCTTCGTTCGAGCCGGCACCACCGACACCTACGCCCCACAGATCCGGGCCTTACAGAAACAATTCCCCTTCAACATGGGCAACGGCTCCACCATCATCCAGAAAAAAGACGGCGTCAACATCGGCGAGCAGAAGAGCTCGTTGATCCGGGTTTTTTAAAATCATCACTTGTTCGCCACACACAACACACGCCCCTTTTAGAGGCGGAACATAGACCCGCGTGTTGACCCAGGGCCAGATCCATTCACCCGGCGATCTGCGATCGCCCGCTAAACGTGGGATTATTCCGTATCCACTTCCACAGTTCCCACGTCAACACCCCATACACCGGCAGATACTCAAACACGACCACCCATGTCGGCACACGGTAGCCTTCGTAGAAGTGGGCGGCATACGAGGCGGTGACGATCAGGCTGAAGACCCACAACGCGGGGGAGAAGTACATCGGCAGGAAGGCCAAGGCCCAGAGCAGGTACCAGGGGTGCACCGTGCTGGAGACCAGCAATGAGGCGAAGAGGAACGCCCCGGCGGTGCGCATCGCATCGGGCTCACGCCCTGTGAATCGTCTGCTTAAACTCATCACGATCACCGCCAGCAACACCGCCACCGCCAGGTAATCGACCCAGGGCTTGCCGACGATATACGCCGACACCAGATCGTAAACCGACCCGTTAAACGCCCACTTATCGACGAACGCCCGCATCGTCTGGACCATCCCGGTAAGCCCGCCGTCCATCAAAATAAATGGCAGGTAGAGCGCGACCCCCGTCAACACCGTCGCCGCGGTCGATACCGCCACCACTTTGGGACGATCTCGAAGCACCCACGCCAACACCAGCGCGATCGGCAGCACCAGAGGCTTCACCCCGACCGCCAACCCAAACGCCACCCCCGCCCCCACCGCAACCCAAAGCCGCATGCGGCTTAGCGCTCCTGTCTCCCCGGCCCACGGAGTCACCCCCAACATCACCAGCCGCCCCGCCCACACCAGCGACAGCAACAAGAACGCGATCCCGATCACGTCCTGATGCCCCGACCCCGCGACCTCGCTGATCGCCAACGGGTGCCAGGCATACGCCACCGCCCACCACATGCTCCGCCCCATACTCCGCAACTGAAACAGGATCAGCCCGATGATGGCCATATCAAAGCACACAAACCCCAACCGAAACACTTTAGAGTGATCCGGGTCATGTTGTTGTAATGTTTCCGGGAGCCACTGCCACACACGATCCAGCCCCGCAAACAACCACTGACTCGTCGGCTGATAGATCGTGACCAATTCGGGATTGTTGATACGCTCGACAATTTTTGGAACCGGTGCCTGATCGGCGGGGAAATCAGCGGGGGCGTACAGGTAAGGGTTCGGGCCCCGCGCGAACGTCGCGCCGTCGTGGATATAACGCCAGATGTCGTCGCTTAGGACGGGTTGCGAGAAACAGACAACGAGAACCCGCAGGGTCAGAGCAGATAGAAGGAGGCCGCCGATGATCGTCGGTGACGCCTCGCCCCATGTCATTCTTCCAGCGCACGCTAGGGCCCCACTCAACACGATGCCGAGTAAGCAGTACATCATCCAATACGATGTCAGGTCACTTGCGTGAAGTGAGTCCCAGTGTGTGAACTCACCATTCAGGACCAAGATGAAAGCAAAGGCTAAGACAACGGCACACACAAGCCAATACTCGAACGGATTGGAAATCCTTCTCGGCCGCGTCATGGCATGTCACACTTTGTTCTATGATTGATCGAAGATACTAACTTATCAACGAGACTTGCCTTCACCTCATCCATCCCCGGCGCATCCTCCCCCAGCAGCTCGGCCAGGCTCGTTACCGGCCGGCCACCCAGGCCGCATGGATCAATGGTTTGGAAGTGAGACAGGTCGGTCGTGACGTTCAGGGCCAGGCCGTGCATCGTCGTATTCTTGCGGACGCGGACGCCCATCGCGCAGACTTTGGCGAGGCGGGTATCGGGTGTCGGGTGTCGGGTGTCGGAAGACTCGGACTGATTCACACCCTTGTCCGCGTCACTCCCCCCGATACCCGAGCCCCGATACCCGATACCCGGTATCTCGACCCACACCCCGATCGCCCCCTTCTCGCGTCGGCCCTTGATCCCGAACTGGGCGAGCAGGTCGATCACGACCTGTTCGAGCAGGCACATATAGCTGCCGAGGTTCAGGCCCAGGGGTTTGAGTTGGAGGATGGGGTAGGCGACGAGTTGGCCCGGGCCGTGGTAGGTGACGTCGCCGCCGCGGTCGGTGACCTCGACCGCGATGCCCATTTCCTTGAGGCGGGTCTCGCTGGCCAGGAGGTTGTCCCAGACGCCCGGGCGGTGGGTGAGGGTGATGACAGGGTTGTGCTCGACCAGCAGGAGGCTGTCGCCTGGCGGCTTGTCTTGCGAGACCGCGAGGTTGATCTCCCGCTGGATCGCCAGGGCCTGGGCGTAGGGCATCCGGCCGAGGTCCGTCACCGCTAAAGGCCTGTTGTGATAAGGATTGCTGGCCAAAGTCAACAGGGCCTCCGTCGGATTCCGCGGGCCAATCTGGCATAGACGGGCCGATCCTCTATCATACCCAACCACCCGCACCCCGGCCCCGGATGATCCCCGGGTTATCCCCGGTTGATTGCCCGGATTGCCCCGGCCCCGAAACGCGCAATAATGCACCTTAAAGATACCGACAGTCCTCCAACCAACCGGCACCCAAGTTGACCACACCCACCGAAACCCGCCCCCCGGCCCCTGAAACCCAGACCCACAACCCCGCCGCCACCTTGCCCACGATCCACCCCACCGCCATCGTTGACCCCCGAGCTGTTTTGGCAGACGACGTCGTCGTCGG
Source organism: Phycisphaeraceae bacterium (assembly GCA_029260635.1). Classification (GTDB taxonomy): domain Bacteria; phylum Planctomycetota; class Phycisphaerae; order Phycisphaerales; family Phycisphaeraceae; genus JAJRRS01. The sequence continues at coordinate 5,475 of JAJDCW010000228.1, forward strand.
GCCTTACTGCATCATCGAGGGCGATGTCACGCTGGGTCCGGGCTGCAAGCTCGTCGCGCACGCCTGCCTCAAAGGCCCGCTGACGATGGGTGCGAACAACATGGTCTACCCCTTCGCCTGCATCGGGTACGACCCGCAGGACCGCAAGTTCAGCCCCGACACCGAGGGAGCCGGCACCGTCCTGGGCGACCGCAACGTCCTGCGCGAGTCCGTCACCATCCACCGCGCCACCGGCGACCACCCGACCTCGCTGGGCGACGACAACTATCTCATGGCCAACGCGCATGTCGCGCACGACTGCAAGATCGGGCACGGCAGCATGTTCGCCAACTCGGCGGTGATCGCCGGGCATGTCGAAGTGCAGGACAACGTGATCCTCGCCGGCGGCGCGGGCGTCCAGCAGTTCTGCCGGGTCGGCCGGCTCTCCATGCTTTCGGGCAACGAGGGCATCACCAAGGACCTGCCGCCATTCTGCATCGTCCACCACACCAAGCGCGTCGGCTCACTGAACGTCATCGGACTAAGGCGCAACGGCTACCGCGACAACATCAAGCCGCTGCAGCAGGCCTTCGACCTGATCTACAAGGCCGGGCTCACCACCCCCGTCGCCGCCTACCGCATCGAGCAGGAACTCGGCGGCGACCCGCTCTGTGCCGAACTCGCCGCGTTCCTCCGCACCGCCGACCGCGGCATCACCCAGTACGCCGGGTCGGACACGATGTACAGCGCGTAGTATTCGTTATGAATAAACGCCGCTCACTGGTGTTGTGTTTGATCATACTCACAGTGTATTGCGGCTTTTATCTTTACGTCAGAAGCAACCACTGGATCGTTCATCGATCAGGGTTTGCGTTCGGCAACACTGACAATCATCGTCTAGTGTTCGGTGACATCAGCCTAAGTATTACAGCGACTACTTTCCCAAAGCAACGAGTATTCGCCTACTGGATATTCGCTCCACTGCGTTATGCGGAAACTGGATACTGGTATATTCGCTATCCCGTGGGTAAACCCTGGCCCTACTACGACCGGTCTAATACGCAGGGGAACGACGATTAGCCATCATCCAGGCATTTACCATCCCATCAGAATCAATCCGTACCTGTGACATGCCATCCCGAGCCGTCACAAACCGCTGAGTTCCTCGCCCCACAAGAATCGCCGCCCATTTATCTTGATACATCCGCGTCCGGCCGCAGGATTGCAGGATGACCGCAGGGTCAACTTCTTCCAGCCACGCCGGGGACGAGTCGACCACGCTGCCGTGGTGCGGCAGGTCGGTGATGTCGGCGGCCAGGTCTTCCAGATTCATCAGTTCAGTCAATGCCTCGTTCTGTATGTCACCATTCAGAAGAATCCGTCGGCCCGCCACCTCGACACTTAACACGACCGACGTGTCGTTGACACGGCGGGGCAACCAATCGGCGGGCGGCCAGAGTGCGTTCAGTTTGGCTGCATCCGCGTCGCCCACGGTTTCTGCCCATCCTCGTTCGATTGGCTGCGGCAGTACCCCACGCTCAGTCAACCCCTCGACCAGAAACGCCGTCGCCGAACCCGGATCATGCCCGGCTTCATCCAATAACTGCGGCGGCACGAACACCCGACCAACCCGCACGTTATCAATTAAATCCAGGCTCCCGCCGTAGTGGTCCATGTCGGCGTGCGAGAGGATCAGCGTGTCGATCTTCGTCACCCCCATCCGCTTGAGCGCGGGCAGGATACTCGACTCGGCGATATCAAAATACTGCTGCGATCCGCAGTCAAACATCAGCGTGTGGCCGGGCAGTTGCAACAAGTAGCAGGACCCATCGCCGACCGCGAACATCGTCAGCAGGACGGCGGGTCTGTCGTGTGTGACTTTACCCTGCCAACTCCGTGTCGGCCCGTTCTGCCCGATCACGGTCCATACGGACATCAATAACACCGCCGCCAGCAACGCACGTCTCCGTTGCGCGAACACGCCCGACAACACCGAAAGGATCAGCACCGACATCCCCACCACCCAGCCCACGCTCGGCCGCCAGAACAACAGGATCGACGCGCCCGGCCAGCCCCCCGCGTGGTCCACCAGACCCCGCAACGTATCCCCCAACCAGTCCAACGGCCCACTGAAGATCAACCCCGTGCTCGGAAGCAGCAAGCCGACCAGTATCTTCAGATACCCCACGCCGAGCACCGCGGTCAGTACCGGCAACGCCATAACCGACAGCAACACCGACAACGGGTTCACGAACTGGAAGAGGTAGGCCCCCAGCGCCGCGCCC
>JAJDCW010000229.1 GCA_029260635.1 Phycisphaeraceae bacterium
AACGCCAAGGGATTGTCCGACTCACGGCCCTCGAACGGGATCTCACCGATCCCGGGGACGTACTCGCGGTCGCCAAGGGTAATAGGATTCGACATGGCTAGGTCCTTGAAGTGTTATGGGATGAGGTTGGCTTCGAGTCGGCTACACCAACGGGCATAAGCGTCTTGGGTGGGTACGGCATGGCCGGGGTCAGGTTCGGTGCAGTTGATTCGGGACAATGTTGAGAATGCATCAACGGGCGAGGCGTAAATGCCTGCGCCGATTCCCGCGCCTCTCGCCGCGCCGACGGAGCCGTCGGTGTCGTACAGCTCGATCCGCGCTCCGGTGACGTCGGCGAGCAACTGGCGGAACAACACCGACTGGAACAAATTCGTATTACCGGCACGGATGACTGTCGGGTCCATCCCGGTTTCGCGCATGACTTCGATGCCGTACATGAATGCAAAGACGATCCCCTCCTGTACCGCTCGGCAAAGATGGCTCGTGTTGTGTCTGTTGAAGCTGAGGCCCTGCATCACCGCGCCCGGGTCGGCATTGCCCAGCATCCGCTCAGCGCCGTTGCCGAACGGCAGAAACGTCAGCCCGTCGCAGCCAACCGGCGCTTCGGCGGCCGCGTCGTTCATCTGCCCGTAGCTCATCGTGTTGCCCAGCGTACGTTTCAGCCAGGCGTAGGCGCAGCCCGTGCCGTTGACGCACAGCAACAGGCCTAGGCTTGTCTGTTGCCCACTGTGGTTTACGTGGGCGAAGGTATTGATACGCGACTGTGGATCATAGCGGAGCACATCGCTGACGCCGTAGACCACGCCGGACGTCCCCGCCGTCGCCGCGATCTCGCCGGGATTCAGGGCGTTCAGCGACAGCGCGTTATTCGGCTGGTCCCCCGCCCGGTAGGTCACGGGTGTACCCGCCGCCAAGCCGAGTTGCTTCGCCGCCTCCGCGGTCAGTTCGCCCTGGTCTCCGAACGTCGGAACAATCTCCGCTAGCAGGTCGTGCCCGACCCCGTAATGATCCAGCAAGAAGTACGCGGGCTTGGCCTGTTCGAAATCCCAGAGCATCCCCTCGCTCAACCCGGAAACGGTCGTCGCCACCTCCCCTGTCATCCTCGCCGCCAGATAGTCGCCCGGCAGGCAGACCTTGTCGATCTTCGCAAACACGTCCGGTTCGTTGTCCCGGACCCACTTGAGCTTGGAAGCGGTGAAGTTACCCGGCGAATTGAACAGGCGCCCCAGACACAACTCCCGTCCCAGCGTCTCCATCGCCGCTTCCCCGATCGGGACCGCCCGGCTGTCGCACCAGATGATGCTCGGGCGCAGCGGCTCGCCATGCTTATCGAGGCACACCAGGCCGTGCATCTGGTACGCGATCCCGATTGCCTTTACTTCACCCGCATTAACCACGGCTTGTTTCATCGCACCTGCAATCGCCGCCTGAGCCGCGTCCCACCACGCCGTGGGCGCCTGCTCCGCCCAGCCTGGCTCCGCGGCCTCGATCGCCATCTCCTGTTTAGGGTAGAAGTCAGATCCCGCGACCCGCCCTGTCTCCGCGTCTAATAGGCTCGCCTTCACCGAGGAACTGCCGAGATCGATGCCAAGTAAGTAAGACATGAGTAAATCCGTTAGTCAATCGAGCCAGCCAGCGATATACACCTTATACCAATCTCAGGCCTTGACCGCGTCTGAGGTTAATCCGGAGAGAAATTCTTTCTGTAACAGCAGGAACATGCCCATCATCGGGCGGATCAGCACAGCATAAACGTGAAGAAAATCTTGTTCTCCCCGCAGCAGTCGGTCCGGGCCGACTCGAACATCTCGTTGAGTACGGAGTTGACGACCGCCTGACAGAACAGGTACACCCCCGAACATCAGTGCAAGCAACAGCGTCCCGGGCACGACCTGCGCCGCCAGTACGGGCTTGGTGATGCAGTCACGGCCATAGAGTGGGTACTTCCCCAACGCGATCCCGCTGATAGCCGTAAACAACCCCCGCGCGGAAAAAATCTCACGTGAGATCGGCAGGTCGAGTTGGATGAAGAATCGCAACAATGAAGGACGTTTGAATGGGCTGTCGATCTTGCTTAGGGGTATCAGGATTCATGCCTGCGGCGCGGACGCAATTGGCGGCCGCTCAGACCGAACCCCGCAATCGCGACGCAAATCAGACTGCCCGGCTCGGGGATGTTGGTCTGAGAAGAGGGTGGCGTGCCTGCGTTCCAATTACCCAGCACAGCGTTTAGGTCATCGATGCCCACGAAGCCGTCACCGCTTGGGTCGGCCAAAGGGTTGGCGGGCGGGACGTTCTGGTTCCAGTTGGCGAGCACGATATTCAGGTCGTTGATGCCAACAAAGCCGTCGCCATCGAGGTCGCCTGCGAGTGTGAGGATATCGAGCACGGTAAGCCGGACCTGATTGCTCAGGTATTGGACGTCCAGAACCAGGTCTGACGAGATGACATCGTCGAACGTGCCGGTCAGTGTGCCGGTGGTCAGGAGGACCACGAAGATGTCACCGATGTCCGGTGTCAGGCCGGCGATCGTGTCGATGACCAACGTGCCGTCGATAATAGCCGAATCTGCAAAGAGCAGGTCCGCATCGGTATCGGTCATCTCGATGTGGAGCGTCCCGGGGGCCAGCTGCTCGTAGACGCCCTCGAGGGTGAGGGTGCCGATCGCGTCTTCGCCAGCGATCTGCATCACGCCGATTGCGTTGAGGATGTCCGCGTCGAGCGACCCGTCGAGCGAGCCTGCCAGCGGGAGCTGGAGGTTATTTATCGTGTCATCAATCACGACATCCTGGTGCGTCTGGATGATCCCCTGGTGTGTGACGGTCAAGTCGTGTGTACCCTTGAACCCTCGGACGGTGCCCGCGCCCGCGCCATCCGCCACGGAC
>JAJDCW010000230.1 GCA_029260635.1 Phycisphaeraceae bacterium
TTTTGTCGGGATCGACGATCTTAATCTTGTGTTGGGGTCATGGAATCAGAACGTGCCCCCGGGCAACCCGCTGGCCGACCCGTCCGGGGATGGTTTTGTCGGGATCGACGACCTTAACGTCGTGCTGGGCAACTGGAACGCGGGGACACCGCCGGCTACCCATGATGAAGCAACGGTTCCCGAGCCGGCAACACTTCTACTTGTGTTAGCAGGCTGCACGACTTTATCAAGGCGAGGTATAGGGCGATAACAGCATACATATTTATGCTTCCTTGCCTTTTATCGCACCCTAGTATGTTCAAGTTGCACTTGACGTGGACCATGGGTGGGTTAAGACCCTTTGTTATTCCTGTGTTATGTAGGTTGATATTAACCCCGGCAATCAAGCACCTAATTTACATAGATCAAGAGAGGAACGCTGAATGATCATAATGCGTATACAAATGTCAATCACCGCGGTAGCGATCGTCGTTATGTTGTCTATTACAGGTGCATTGGGTGAACCCGGGCCAACGTTTTCCTCTTTGGACCCCGGGGATCAATCCCAGCTTCGCAATATGGTGGAACCGCCACCGCTTGCCGAGCGGCGAGGGCCTTATTCCACCCCCATGTATTATCTGATGCATAAAGGTTACGCGTATGAGGGTGATATGGATAAGGGCCCGGAAGACCGCACGTACGTTAAGACGGGTGAGCCCGGCCCGGATTACGGTTCCTGGGTACTCGAACGCAACCGGCCGGATTGGCAGGAGGCGATGATCCGCGACTGGGCGGAACTGGGGTTGAACAACACCCACTTGAATATCTACCCGACCAACGATTCGTTTGAACTCGACGAAGACTATATAAGGTCTGTTCGCGACTTTGTCAGGCTGAGCAAGAAGTACGGCCTGAAGGTCGGGGTACGGCTGGACGCGATCGGCGGGTACCCGCAGTGGCCGGTGCATCCCGGGAACCCGGATAACGTGATCGAAGCGTACCTCGTGTACGTCCAGAAGATCGCCGAACTGCTCAAGGGGCAGACCGCCTATTACGTGCTCGGTGACGAGTTGTACCTCGACGAGCCTTATGAAGAGGGCCGTCCGGAAACGACTTGGACGGCCGAGGGTTACATCGGGTACTTCAAGCGGGTGTCGGACACCATCAAACGGGTTGACCCCGACGCCAAGGTAACGATGTACGGTGCCGAAAGCGGACGGCTGCCCGACATCCTAAAGCTGATGGAAGCGGGTTACGCTGCATACGGCGATGGGGTCGCGCTGAACCATTACAGCTATCTCTCGGCCGTCGAACTCTATGACCAGGTCCGGGCGCTGATGCCGAATACAGCCTTCTATTCCAACGGTGTAGGGTACTGCTCGACCGCGACCGCGCAGCCGCGTTACCCCGAGGGTGACCCTTATTCCGCGCACCCGACCGAGGAGGCGCACGCGGCGTCTGTTGCCAAGCAGGTGTTTGGCTGGTGGGACGCGGGGACCGATACCGTCCCTTATTACGTCATACTGCGAAACTGGGAGATCCGCGGCCGGGTCTACCCGCGCTGGTTCGGGTTCTTCGGCATCCAGGACTTCGTGGTCGGGCAAGACGATCAGATGACTATCCGCCGTTACCCGGGTTGGTACGCCTACCAGACAATCGCACAAACTTTCTACAACCGCGACGTGCTTACCGAGCCTGAGTTCGCGATCGAGACGGATGACGCGATCGATTTCCGGCGGGCCTATGTCCGTGCGTGTGAAGGCGGTCGGGAACTCCTGCTGGTGCTTTGGCACAACGCCGGCCCGCTCGATACAGCCGTCGAACTGCGGACGGATACATTCCGATACCCGGTGCGTGTCAATCTTCTGAATTATAAGGACTGGGTCGACCTGCCTTACGAGCAAGGCGAAGGTTCCGTGCGTATCCCCGTTTCACTCAACGCCCAGCCCACAATCATAAGGCTGTTCGAGATGGACCCCCAGTAGCGATCGAACTCGGCCGCATTTGTGACGTGTCTCGCTAATCACTCCGCACACACTTTAGGACAATTCCTATGACGAATACTACGCTGTGGGCTGCCGCGATCGGGGCCTGTGTTCTGGTCGGGACAAGTGCCCTCGCCGCCGATGAATCCGGTGAGATCATCACCCCGGAAGGCAACAACACGGTAGCGCTGGGGCTGTACGGCGGGACCGGGGCCGAAAGCTACAAGCAGGCGGTCGATCTGGGTTTCACCTACCTGTTTATTTCCGTTACCTGGTACACCGACTGCGACTGGATGAAAAGCAAAGTTCAACAGGCGCACGCCGACGGCCTGAAGGTGTGCCCGTCTTTCGCCACGGCGTACGACGGCTACGGCGACGAGATGTCCGAGTTCGCGAAGCTGCACCCTGAGTGGCTGGAGGTGCGTCGCGACGGCACGAAAACAGAGAAAGGCGTACAGGTCGGGCTGTCGTTTGGTATCCCCGAGGTGCGCCGGTACAAGGTGGATGCGTTTGCGCGGCACATCCGCGAGAACAACCTCGACGGGATCATGCTGGACTACACTCGCATGTTCGACCGCACGTGTGGCTACCACCCGAGTATCGTCGATGCATTCAAGGCCGAGACCGGGCGTGACCCGCACAAGATCTCTAACGACGACCCGCAATGGATCCGCTTTCGGGCTAAATACGTCACGATGTTTGTGCGTGAACTGCGCGAAGAGGCCGACAAGATCGCCGCTGAGCGTGGTCGACCTGTCGAGTTGCTGGCGTGCGTGAACCCGGACCCCAAGGAATGCCTGCAGAGGGTAAAGCAGGACTGGCAGACCTGGGTGGACGAGGGGCTGGTCCAGGGGGTTGTCACCATGGTGTATGACCACGACCCTAACCAGACGATCGAGAAGATCCGGATCGCGAATGAGGCCTGCCGGGGCAAGGTCTGGCACATGCCGATGATCGCCCCGTACGACTGGTTCCTTACGACCGATGAGTTGTTGCTGGACGCAAGCCTTAAGTGTCTAAAGACGGGGACCGGCGCCTTGGCGTTCTATCGGGACGACTATATCGCCAAGTACCAGCTGTGGGACGCGATCGGGGAAGTGAGCCGGTGGACGGCCGACGATATCGCGCAGATGCCCATTAATTATGTACGCAACCCCGGTTTCGAGATGGCGATGGAGAACTGGGCAGACGGCGGCGGCACGGGTATCCGACGAATCGAACAACCCGACCGGTCTCGTACGGGTGGATCGGCGATGCAGGTCTCGGGTACGGGCGGGCTGCGGCAACTCATAGATCGGGGTTTGCCCGACCATGCGGCTTCACTGTCTGTTTCTTTCTGGGTCAAGACGGAATCTTCGGATCTATCCGATAGCTTGTTCATCGATGTGAGTGTCAACGCGGGCAAAGGCAAGGAGTCTTACTTCCGTGTGCCGGTAAGCCTCACGGGCGGCAGTGACTGGCAACAGGTCGAGGCGAGCCTGCCTCAGGACGAAGCTTTAACCATCAACCACATATTGTTCGGGATTGTGTCGGCCAACGAAAACGCTGAGCTGCTTATTGATGACGTCGCCGTATCGCTCGGAGCTGAACCACCCGGACCGGCAGATGACTTCGCCATCACGGCCCGGCAAGCCTCCGCCAACTGGCAACCCGCGGCCGACAACCTCCTGCGTGGCCAGACGGTCATCGGCTCGTCCTACTGGGAGGCCGGGACGGAGTTCGACAACGCCATCGATGGCGATCTATCAAGAGAGAATTACGGCTACGGCGCGGTCTGGGTCTCACAGCGGCCAGCAGAGAATCAGTGGGTCCTGGTCAACCTCCCGGCCGCGAAGCCGATCAATAGAATCCGTGTTCTGAACAACGCTTCGCAGTCCGCCTACCGGACCCTGTCTTACCAAGTCGAGTTGTCCGCCGACGGCAGGGTTTTCCGCAAGGTGGCCGGCGGGACGCTCCCCGACAACGGCGAAACATGGACGCAGAGCACGTTCCCCACCCTGACAGCGAAGTACCTCCGTTTCACCGGGCTCACCGGTTACAACCTCGAATACGCGGTGGGGATTCAAGAGATCGAGGCCTACGGCCCGGCACAAGAGTGACGCTGGCATCACAACGTGAGATCACGACGAATCATATGGAAACGTTCAATGCATCTTACCCAACCCAGGCCCATCCCCGAACGGATCTATGAGCCGAACATCATCCACAACCCGTTCACGTGGATGGGTATCTGGACGCCGCAAGGCTGGCGGGTACACAAGAAGCGATGGGGCCGCGCGGAGCGTACCGTTGTAACACTCAGCGGCGATGGCAAAACCACCTTCTTTCCCAGGGCCCTACTAGACCCGCGGACGAAGCAGGTCGGCTGGCAGGATGATCTACACAGCCGTGATGACCATTTCACGGATGGCGGGATCTACCCCAGTGACCCGCGGGTCGAGTATCCGGTGGGCCAGCCAAGGTGGGCCGTATCGCATACGCTTCTGTGTTACCCGGTTGCGGATCACGGATTGTTTACCCACGAGTACACCTGGGACATGACCCACGGCCACCTGCAAACGCACTTTAGAAAACACGTTCGGATGGAAGAGGCTCGGACCGATTCAGTAAATGGTACAACGGTCACGGTACGCCACACCCCGATCAGTCAATCGATCGAAGGGAACGTCCATTATCCGCTTGCCAATAGTGCGGTCAGGGGGGTCTGGCAGGATCACGCCAAGAGCGGCCCTAACTTCTATACCCGCCGAGTCACCCAATTGGTTCGGATGCATAACGGCGGATACGCGATCGCCCCTTACGCCCCGGTCGTACAGTGCCACGGGATGTACGCCGTCACACCGGATGACCCCACGGACGCCTCGATCTTTGATCCCGATACGGGCGAATGTGTTGATCCACATCGCCTCACGGAACAGCTTCTGATCCCGCTGGATGAGCCGAGGCTGGGGATGCTGCGCCCCTCGACTCGTACAGCATACAGCTCGCTGTATCAGACTCAGATGGAGCTGCCGGGCGATGCATCCGGGATAATCGATGAGGCTCACCTGCAGAAGCTCCGAGACCGTCTGGGAACGACGTACAAGCCCGGGTTGGTCGGGTATGCACATAAGTGCGAATTGGATAGCGACGACAAGGGCTATCAGGGTTACGACTGCACATTCGACCTGAATAACGATGGCGTAATCAATGAGGCGGACCTTGATTGTATGGCCGCCCAACTCGGGCGTCGCGTCCGGTTCAATCTGTACCTGGACGCCTATTTCGGTGGTGACTGGCTGACAACATCTATCTGTCTGGATGTGAATCAGCGACCGGGGCAGATGGCAATCGCCGATTATGAATACGGCGGCGGATATGACGCGGGTTCGGGGACGATCCAACTGCTCGACACCCCGGGGCCAGATCAGCCGGTCTGGGTAGAGTATCACTACGACGCACCGGCGGACCCCGGCGAAAGCAACATCCGTGTTTATCTGTACCGCGAGTATAACTGAACCACACCGGTACGAGCCGCACAGAATCGATGTTGACAAGCCGATCGAACGGAGTGATATATGCCTGAACCCATGAGTTGGCAATTTGGGTTGCTAATTCTGGCGACCCTAACTGCCCGCGCCCTATCGACATCTGTCGGATTTGGGTTCGGCGTCACGTTGGTATCGCTGTTGCAGTTTATTATCTCCCCCGTACAGATCGTCGGGCGGGGCCTTCGCTTACGTTGAACGCCAATCTAAGATACACCAATGACACACAATAATCACTGGCAGTGCGCCCTTGAACTGGACAACAGCGAAAGTATCGTCTCAGGCAGTGAGAAGCAGTTGTGCGACGCCGTCCGACGGGGAGCGGACCTGCGCGTCTATACCGAGTTCTACTTCGAAGAACACATCGCGCCCGAAGCCGGCATGCATGACAACCACGATTACGACGGCCTGGTTCGTGAGGTCATCGACTTCCGCCAGACATTCCTTGTTGCCGATAGGCATGTAAGCGGAATCACAACGACGCGCCAGCCTTTGAACCCGATCCTGGGATTTAATGGGTCACAGCCGAGGATGTCGTTATTCATGTACAATATGACTGGGCACCAGTCATGCGCCACGCTGCCTCTGGATACACACACAACCACCGTGATGCAACCGGGGACTTGTGAAGTGCTCCAAACACCACCAGATATGCCCAAGATGAGCGAAGCCCATACCTTTGACGTCGGCACTAAGTGTCCGTCACAGAACTTCATCTACCATATGGAAATCTATCGTTTCTGGGTACAAGACACATGGACTGAGGTATTCGCACACGATGAAGACGGCGCGGTTTTGAGCGGCTCCTGGGACGACTTGGCCGATGCACAGCACAGCGGACGTGAGATTAAGGTTTCAATCAGTGGTCTGTGCAGCGACCTCGGTGACGGACCTTTGGCGGAGGGGTTTACGCCGTTGGGATCAGCGTTTATACACACCGCTAAGCGCATCTATGAAGCCCAGACACAACCAGTCGTACGTGTATTGCCGGTGATCCCGATGGGTTATAGCTCTGGGCACTGGGACGTTTCTTGGGTGATTGTCAGAACAGACGGCAGCACTTCTATCAGATCCCTCGACCCGTACACCCGACTGTTTCGCGATTGGACGGGACGGTTCCCTTGTCGGTGGTTTGTTCGCTAGTAATTATCAGCACGACAGCCGTGATTTCAGCCCGAGTAATAACACATTTGAGTTTTCAATAATATAGGTTTTACATCATGAGTGAATGGGTAAAATTATGTAGCGTCGGAGAGGATTTTCGCCCAACCGAAGGGCAATCGGCATCGGTAGCAGACGCGGTTCGTCGAGGCGCTGATTTAAGGCGATACTCTATCTACGATCCATCATTGACCGGACTAGTTGAGGAGACGATGGGACTGCAGACTACATGGGTATTTGATAGTGCGCACGTTGGGGGCCTGTCTACATTAAGACACCCCGCAGAGTGTGGACTTCACTTATTCAAACGTCCTAGCATGGCGTATTGGATATTCAATGTTACAGCACCTTCTAGTTCAGCATTTGTACCTTTGGATGGCCAACCGATGGACAGTGCGACGGGGCCTTGGGTACGTGTCGATGAACGACCCTTTGACAGTAAGGCTGACGCGCCCTGGCTATCTAAACGTTATCACTGGTGGGCCCGGGATGACTGGCAAGAGATATATTCACATGATGCAGAGGGGAAGCCTCTACTAGGTGACTGGAAGGACGTGTGTCGATCGGCGGCTTCGGGGTGTGCACTTAAGGTAGGGATAAGAAATCTCTGGGATCATCTCTCATGTAGAAGAGGCCCAACGCTTGAGCATGAAGTTTTCATAGAATGTGGTACTCATTTTGCGCATCTGGACGCCGGTTTTTTCGCCGCGATAACAATCCCCACTTTCCTGGTCCGGCCATCTGCGCCGCTTAGATTTATTGGAGAAGCCTTTGAGCCTGGCTGGCTCCTTGTACGTACCGATGGTCGTGTCGATCGACAGACCCTTAACCCATCCTCTCTTAAGTGGCTTTGCACACAAACTCATCACGCGATACGTTGGTTCGCGCGGTGACCGGATCTGTAATTGTGTGTATAGAGTACAAACGAATACGATTATTGACTTTACAACTATCCAGGATGACATATGCCTGAATTATGGAATCTACAATTCGGCTTAGTTATTCTGGCGACATTCGTGGCCAGTGCAGTATCCACATCTGTCGGTTTCGGGTTCGGTATCACGCTGGTATCGCTGTTGCAGTTTTTTATCTCCCCCGTACAGATCGTCGGGCTGGGTTTGTTGATGAGTGTGGCCAACTACCTGATGCGGGTGCTGGAAACGCGTCATACCCGGACCGGGGGTGTAGCACTGCGTGTGACCCTGTCGGGCGTGCTGGGTGTCCCTCTAGGTGTGTGGCTGCTCGGACATGCCGACCCGCTGTTCCTGAAGCGCTTCTTTAGCGTGGCGATCATCGCGGCCACCGTCCTGCTGATTCTGGCGTGGCGGCGTTATAACCATCCACGCAATGTGGTGGCCTCGCCCCGATCGGTACAGGTCCTGTCGGGTGCGCTGGGCGGATTCATGAGCGGATCGGCAAACCTCGGCGGGTTCACAATCGTTTTGTGCAGTCTGGTTCATGATTGGAATAAAGCACTTGCCCATGCCGTATTCTCGCGTTACTTCCTCGCAACCACGTCGGCATCGATTATGGGGATGATGCTATTTGGTCTATATGACCGGGCAACCGTTTGGGCGGCGTTCCTGCTGCTGCCTGTCGTGTGGGTCGGTCACCGTATCGGTTTACGGCTGAGAGCTTATATCCCCGAAGAGCAGTTCCGGCGGTACCTCATGATATTCCTGGCGGTTCTCGCGGTCATCGGCTTTGTGAATACGTTGTGGCCTGGTATCGAAACCTGAATCATGCTAAGGATTGAAGCCGCTACCGTGCCTAGTGGCACCCATGATTACACGGGGCGTACCGGCTGGGTCCACGCCCTTTGCACATCCGATGGCAGGATGCTTGGGTTAGGGTGGGCTAGGTCGCTCAGCACCTCGGCGCGTACGTACAATTCATCGCCAGACATTTTATACCGTGCTTCCGTGCCGGTTACTTCAGCCAGCACGGCTCCGATCTGATCGCTGTATTGCCCTGTGGTGCGTGCGATCGGTTTTCCTGAATCATCAAGCGTGGGGCTTGAACCGGTGTCAAATCCTCGCCTGGTCCCGATGAAACGTGTGGTATAGGTCACACCGGGCACGGCATCTATTTCGAGACTGATCGTTCGGCCGTCGAACCACAGGCCGCTTAACAAGACGCCGGTGCTGCAATAGAAATCACCGTTGTTCATGGCGCGTATCAGTCCGGTGGTCGACAACTCATCGGCACGAACCATGACCCAAGCCCGCCCGGGATTCGTGCCGGGCTCATTGATCACCGGGGGGGTACGATCCATCCGGCCGTAGAAATGCGAATCGTCTGTCGCCAGTCCGTACAAAACCGGGTCCCCCGTGTGCCTGAGGCGGAAGGAAAGGACGATGTCCCACATGCGTTGCACCGATACGCGGGGCGGCGACCCGTAGCTGTGACAAGAATTTAACGCCGTAAAAACCTCAAAGAACCGGAGCCTCGGCGTCGCGAGGATGTCCTCGGCCGTGGCGTTCCAGTTCCAGTTGGGGTGATTCAGCGAAACGATAGCGGATGGGGACACACCAGAACTGATCCGTGACACCGTGTCGAGCAGGTCATTCATGGCCCGGGAAGGGCTTGCCGGGGTTACGATCGGTTTAATGGGTTCGCCGGCATTGTAAATATTGACGTAAAGTGGGATCGGCTGGCCTTGCTGATACGTAGGAACTCCCGGGTCTTCGCAGCTGTGACGCAGAGTCACCTCTTCGCCGTTCATCATGAGAAACCGTTCATGCTCTTCGAGTAACCCGCGGTACTCGGCCAAAGGCCTGATTCGCACCTCATTAATCCCGTTAACTCGACGTTTCTGGACCCAGTTGGAGCCGAAGCGGTTGACATATGCCTGAACCAGGTCATTCGCGATGACACGTTTGCCCTCCGAGGTACTTGCGTCAACCGAGAACCATTTCTCTCCCTCTTGATACCGATCGTGTTCGGTGAACGCAATAAAATGGTAGCCCTGCTCCTTGTACCAACCGGATATCATTTCAGGGAAATCAGTCCCGTCGCTCCAAAGCGAGTGCATATGCATATTGCCGCGATACCAGTTGGCCATCACCTTGATTCCGTTGATCAGATCATATTATTAACCGGGCGGAGAATACCCCGGAGTATATGTGCCACGCCGTGGGGGTGATACACTCCCCGTTCAATGCAGATGACCACCAAGATAAGATACGGATCAAAAATACAGTTGACTTACCCCGATTGTTGTATTGATGTTTATCTTAGTCAAGTTAGGCAAAATATCTTGACTCATGAAACATAGACAAATAACCCTCAACTTTTCCGCAGATGGGAGCAAGTGCCTAGCAATAAAACTCAGGTTAATCTGCGGTGGT
>JAJDCW010000231.1 GCA_029260635.1 Phycisphaeraceae bacterium
CGCCGGGGAACAGCAGGGCGGGGGTCGCGTCGGCGGGGGTGAGCTTGGCCAGCGTGATCGAGACCCTCAGCGGCGTGTGTGTCGCATCTTTACGCAGCGGCGCGGGCCTCCGGTCCCATAGGCGCTGGAAGTGCTCGAGGATCGTCTGCGTGTCCTGGCAGGTGGGCAACGCGATGTCGTCGCCCCAACGCACGCCGGACCCGTAGCGGATCGACGTGTGCAGGTGGTGCGCGAAGTAGCCGTGATAGCGCAGCCGGTACGCGGCTTTATGAAGCAGGCGCGTCATGATCGCGTGCGCGCCGGGGTCGTTTCGGAACTCCGGCGGCAGCACGTTGGCGTGCCCCATCGAGTGGCGGTGCGTGACCAGTTCGGGCATGTCGATCCCGTGAAGCCCGTACCAGTAGTGTTCGCCCTGCACCGACCCCCAGACCTCCCGGGCCTCGCGCATGGTGAGCGCGTACAGCGCGGGCACGTCGGTGATGCCGTGTCTGTTGAGTCGGCGAAGCATCCCGTCGCTGATGCCGGTCAGGTCGGTCAGTTTCAGGTGGCCCAGCCGCTTCAAAAGATTACTCGGTGTCAGCACGGTCAGCCCATCGGGCTTATTCAGGTCCGACGCGATCTTGGCGAGCAGGCGTGTCGGCGACAGACCGATCGAACAGGTCAGCACGCCCCCGATATCCGCCGCGATCTGTTGTTTGATATTTTTCGCGAGTCTGACCGCGTGTTTCGCCTTGCGTTCGTCGCGCAGCAGCCGGATCGCCCACTCGTCGATCGAATAGACCTGGTGGATCGGCGCGCACCGGTCGACCGCGCCCAGGATCCGGTGGTGCACCTGTACATAAAACGCCGGCCGAGCCACGACGATCTCAATGTCCGGGCAGAGCTCCCGCGCCTCGGCGACCCCCGTCCCCGTTTTGATCCCGAACTTCTTGGCCTGATAGCTGGCCGCGATGCAGCAGGTGTAGTCCGTCCCCTCCACCGGCACGACGCCCACCGGCCGACCGCGCAGCTCCGGCCGAAACTGCTGCTCGACCGACGCGAAATAACTGTTCATATCCAGAAATAGCCAGTTGAGCACGGCGGGACTCTCACGTCATAAATATCAGGAAAGCTGCTTGCAACAACCACAAATGTTCGTATAATGTTAGGTATGTGTCAAGGGGTCACGGACGATCATCACCACGACGGCGACAAAGCCTACGAACACCGCGACGGCCTGCTGGACGGGCCCGCGCGTCGGCGGGGGGCTGGGTTGAATCCGGGGAACCGGTTCGAGGCGGTTCGGCTGCATGTGTTGGGTGAGGCGATGGATCACCGTCACCATGAACGCGCCGAAGAAGGCGAAGACCCCGACAAACCTCTGCGCGTCCCGTTGCAGGTCTTTCCCGACAGGACTCAGCAGGTAATCAACCGGGTGGACCGGACGTCGGATGTGCCGTTCGACTGGACGCTGAACCCGTACCGGGGTTGTGAGCACGGGTGCATCTACTGCTTTGCCCGGCCATACCACGAGTATCTGGGGTTCTCCTGCGGGCAGGATTTCGAGACCAAGATTGTCGCCAAGCACGACGCCCCCCGGCTGCTGGTGCGCGAGCTGGCGAAGCCGCGTTGGATGGCCGAGCCGATCGTGATGTCGGCGATCACGGACATCTATCAGCCGATCGAGAAGGAGCTGGAGATTTCACGCCGGTGTCTGGAGGTGATGGCCGACTGTGCGCAGCCGGTATCGACGATGACCAAGAGCGCGCTGGTCTTGCGGGACGTGGACCTGTGGGCGCGGATGTCCAGACAGAACACGGGCCGGGTGACGGTGACGCTGGTCACGCTGGATGACGGCTTAGCCAAGGACCTGGAGCCTCGTGCGGCGGCACCCGCGCGTCGGCTGCACGTGATCCGCGAGTTGGTGAAGGCGGGCGTGCAGGTGAATGTAAACATCGCCCCGATCATCCCCGGGCTGACGGACAAAGAACTGCCCGCGATCCTCGAAGCTGTTTCTGACGCCGGTGCCCGTCGGGTGGCGTGGGTGATGCTGCGACTGCCGTATCAACTCAAGGAACTGTTCCTGGATTGGCTTCAGCGCTGTGTCCCGCTGCGTGCGGATCACGTCGAGTCGCTGATCCGCCAGGTCCACAGCGGCAAGCTGTACCGAGCGGGCTACCCCACCCGGAGGCGCGGCAACGGGCAGATCGCCGAGCAGATATCCAGGGTCTTCGACGTATTCACCCGCAAGTACGGGTTAAATCGAGACGTAAGGCCCATGCGTCGGGACCTCTTCCGCCGGCCCTCGCTGCACGGGCAGATGTCGTTGTTCAGCGATCAGGATCCCGGCGGCGGTGGCCGGTCAAACCCGTAGCGATACCTTCCCCCGTTTTGCCTGCCTATGCTTCTTGTAGGTACAGGTGCATATCGACGTCGTAAAAACGCGATTTGCTCACTGAACCCGATATTGAGGGAAGCCGTAATAACTACGGAACGGACCCTAGGGTCCGGTGCCCGGTCTAGCCGATAAAGAAGTGGTTAGACGACGGGGCCCCGGATGGCCGAAGTATAGATGTCAGGGTGTATTGCGGGACCTGGGCCTTAATTGGCAGATGTGCTAAGGTCCTATAAAATCTGACGTGAGAGGCATCCGGGGCCAGCCACGCCGGCACCCGGGCGAGGGACGAAGACTCGATCAGGAACCTTCAATCAGCGAGCTTTTATGTTTGAGAGATTTACAGACCGCGCACGCAAAGTCATGGCCCTGGCCAACCAGGAGGCCCAGCGCTTCAACCACGAGTACATCGGGACCGAGCACATCCTGCTGGGCCTGGTCAAGGAAGGCTCGGGCGTCGGTGCCAACGTCCTGAAGAACCTGGACGTCGATCTGCGCAAGGTCCGTCTGGAAGTCGAGAAACTCGTGAAGTCCGGCCCGGACATGGTCACGATGGGCAAGCTCCCGCAGACCCCCCGCGCCAAGAAGGTCATCGAGTACGCCATCGAAGAGGCGCGTAATCTGAACCACAACTACGTCGGCACCGAGCACCTGCTGTTGGGTCTGCTTCGTGAACACGAGGGCGTCGCCGCGCAGGTCCTGATGAACCTGGGCCTGAAGCTCGAAGAGGTCCGCGAAGAGGTATTAAACCTCCTGGGCGCGGGCGTCGATCCCGAAGAAGCGACCGCCGGCGGCAAGTCCGGTGAGTCCTCCAGCTCCGGCAAGCAGGGCAAGAGCAAGACCCCCGCGCTCGACAGTTTCGGCCGCGACCTCACCGAACTCGCCAAGGAAGACCAGCTCGATCCCGTGATCGGCCGGTCCAACGAGATCGAACGCCTCGTGCAGATCCTCTGCCGACGCACCAAGAACAACCCCGTCCTGCTGGGCGAGGCCGGCGTCGGCAAGACCGCGATCGTCGAAGGCCTCGCGCAACAGATCATCGCCAACGACGTCCCCGAGATTCTTTTGGACCGCCGCATCGTCGTGCTGGACCTCGCCATGATGGTCGCCGGCACGAAGTACCGCGGGCAGTTCGAGGAGCGCATCAAGGCCGTCATGAACGAGGTCCGCCGGGCCAAGAACGTGCTGCTGTTCATCGACGAGCTGCACACGCTGGTCGGCGCAGGTGGTGCGGAGGGCGCGATCGACGCGTCCAACGTCCTCAAGCCCGCGCTTTCCCGTGGTGAGATCCAGTGCATCGGCGCCACCACGCTCGATGAGTACCGCAAGTACATCGAGAAGGACGGCGCGCTTGAACGCCGCTTCCAGACGATCCTGGTCGAGCCGCCTAACTCCGAAGACACGGTCAAGATTTTGACCGGTCTGCGTGACCGCTACGAGGCCCACCACCGCGTGCAGATCACCGACGCCGCGGTCGCCGCTGCCGTCGAGCTGAGCAACCGCTACATCACCGCCCGTGTCCAGCCGGACAAGTCGATCGACGTGATCGACGAGGCCGGTGCCCGCATCCGGCTCAAGAGCATGAGCAAGCCGCCAGACCTCGCGGACATCGAAGAGCAGATCGAACGGCTGAGCATCGAGAAGGACGAGGCCGTCAAAGCCGCCGACTACGAACGCGCCGCGGAGCTGCGCGACCAGGCCGAGGGCCTGCGCCGCAAGAAGGAGCAGATCCAGAAGGACTGGCGCGAAAAAGCCAAGGAGGTGGACGGCACGGTCGACGAGGAAGTCGTCGCCGAAGTCGTCTCCAAGATGACCGGCATCCCGCTGACCCGGCTCGAAAAAGCCGAGTCCGAACGGCTGCTTAAGCTTGAGGACGACCTGCACAAGACCGTCGTCAGCCAGCACGAAGCGATCACCACCATCAGCAAGGCGATCCGCCGTGCACGCTCGGGCCTGAAAGACCCGCGCCGCCCGATGGGGTCGTTCATCTTCGTCGGCCCGTCCGGCGTGGGTAAGACGCTGCTCAGTAAAGCCCTCGCCGAGTTCATGTTCGGCGACGAGGACTCGCTGATCCGCATCGACATGTCTGAGTACATGGAGAAGCACAACGTCAGCCGCCTCATCGGTGCCCCTCCCGGCTACGTCGGGTACGAAGAGGGCGGTCAGCTCACCGAGCAGATCCGCCGTCGGCCCTACGCCGTCGTCCTGCTCGATGAGATCGAGAAGGCGCACCCAGATGTCTTCAACATGCTGCTGCAGATCATGGAAGAGGGCCAGCTCACCGACTCGTTCGGTAGGCACGTCAGCTTCCGCAACGTGATCCTCATCATGACGTCCAACATCGGCGCCGACCTCATCAAGAACAAGGCCGGCTTCGGCTTCGCCCAGAAGAAGGACGAAGAGGCCGACTACCAGAAGATGAAGAAGATCCTCCAGCAGGAGATCGAACGCTACTTCCGACCCGAGTTCGTCAACCGTCTGGACGACATCATCGTCTTCCGCACGCTCAACCGCGACGACCTGGTCGGCATCGTGGAGTACGAACTCCAGAAGGTATTCAAGCGGCTGGAAGACAGGGACATGTCCCTGGACCTGGACACGACCGCCAAGGAGTTCCTCATCGACAAGGGCTACAACCCCGACTTCGGCGCCCGCCCGCTACGACGAGCGATCGAGCAGTACGTCGAAGACCCGATGAGCGACGCGATCCTTCGGGACGAGTTCAAATCGGGCCAGGTCATCAAGATCACCCGCAAGGAAGAGGAAGACCACCTCACCTTCGAGGCGACCAACAAGCCCGCCGAGAAAAAAGCACAGGACGAGCCCGTCGCCCAGGCCGGCGCGGAAAGCACCTGATTCGGTTAGTTAATCCTAATAACACCCCCAAAGCCCACGTTTTCATAACGTGGGCTTTTTTTATAGATACACGCGCCGTGTTCACGCCCCCGTCAACTCAAACAACAACCCAAACGCGCACTCGATCCTCGGCTGGATCTCCTCGGGCTTGAGCCGCTTGCCCTGTGCGAAGACAAACAGCCAGCCGTCTCGTGATTCCACGTTCACCGCCACGTTGTTCATGTACGCGTCGATCACCCGCTGATTAAACAGCGACCGGATCGCCGACTCATCCGACCCGCGCAGCAGGTATTTCTTGGAGAACTCGGGGAACATCTCGAAGTCGATGTCCTGATACCCAAACGCCTGCCCGATCTTGTGGAAGAAGTTTTCACGCGCCAGCGTAAAATCCGGCAGCATCGCTCCGCTGCCCTCGGATATGCTACCCGTCGCGACCGCGACCACAGTCTGGATGGAGGTCGAGGAGTTTTTGCCTGAGCCGACGGTGTAGCGGTACTCCAGTACACGCAGGTCCGTGTCTTGAACCTCCCCGGCCATGATGTTCGTGGTCCGCTTGCTGTGCCCCCGGCTAAAAAGCTCGATCTGCGGCAGCCCGATCTCCTCGGGCCCGCCCGCCTTCTCCTGAAACGAGAACCCGTTGCCCTGTGCCAAGAGGCGCAAAGCCTCTTTCCGCTTCTTCTCGTGGCGGATCGCTGCCACGATCGCGAAAACCACCAGCCCGATGATCGCGCCGGCGATGATGAAAATAGTTATCCCCTGCATGGGCGTACTCTACACACGCGCGTGTTGTCTGCAAAACAAACTATCTCGCCGCTACTTACTGAATTGCGGGCCGAGCTATCCCACCCTCAGCCCCCGGCTCTGCCGGGGGATTCCCCGGGCATTCGTGCAACAACACACCTACCGCGTGAAGAAGCTGTACCGGTACGTCACCTCGGAGCCCTCCTCGGCACCCGGTTGAACCTCGATTTCCCAAGTTAGCCTGCTCCGCGGGTTCACGCCCCGCAGGCCGCTGGCGAGCTTGACCACGTCGGGGGCCGCGTCCGCCGACACGACCTCGCCAGTCAGCGTCTTGCTGATCCGCACGGTCACGGCCTCGGCCTTGTGGTTGGTGATCTTGAGTTTTCCTTCGATCGTGACTTTGTCGTAGGTGCTGCCGTGGAATATCGCGGCCCCGCGCTCACGCTCGACCTCCAACTCGTTCTGCTGGGCGTCGACCGAGATCGCCTGGGTGATCCGCAGCAGCGTCGAGCCGCCCGGCGGGACGAAGTGCATCGTGTCCTGCCCGAGCACGCGCCCATCTTTGACCGTCATCGCGGGGGCCGTCGTCCAGGGCTGCTCGGTCGTGTTCGTCAGCTCGATCGAGTGCCAGACCACTTGCTGCGATTCGTCTGGCTGGCCGTGGTAGCGGCCTTGCTGATCGACGTAGTCCGCGATCTCCCATGTGTACACATGCGGGCACGCCGGGACGTCGGCCGACAGCAGCGGGAAGTACCCGCGTTCCCCCTTCGCCAGCGTGACATCGGGGATTTGATAGAAGTAAAGGTCCTCCGCGCCCTCCCCCGCGACCGGCTCTGTGGGCAGGGATGCCGAGATATTCGAAAAGCCATCGCTGTAGCTCATCGCCTGCTGCGCCACCATCCGGTTCGACATCACGTTATGTCCACGGTTCTGGCCCGACTGCATCAGTGATTGCAACAGTTGATTCAACGATACCCGGCTCATCGCCGAAGGCGTCGAAGCGAACTGGATATTCGGGTACCCCGCGATCAGCTCGACATCCACGTTATCTAAGTCCATCAGGTCGTTGACGATCACCGCCTTGCAGGCCACGCGCACCGACTCGTCATCCAGCAACTCCACGACATAGCTCGGCGACCAGGCAATCCCCTGTGCCAGGTAATTCAGCTCGAGCAACCCGTTGTCACCGTCGGCCTCGAAGCGCAACACCGACTCGACCATCTCGCGGTCGGTTGTTGTCTGTAGATCATCCGGGTTATTAAAACGTATCCGGTTGACACTATTGGGGTGTCTCGCCTCGACGCCGTTCTCGGTTTTTATGATCATTAATTCGTTACTCGTCGGCGCGATTATCCTCGGATGCCCAAACGGCGACCCGTCGTATCCACCCTGCCCGTGATAGCCCTGATGCGACACATCCAGATAACGCCCGGACTGATCAACGTTCTCGTCGGTCGGCATGGATAGCAGCGTCACCGTGACCCATTCACCTCTTTCATCCCCCGGGATCGAGAACGTCTTGCCGACATTCGCTTTGAGCATCTCTCGAACTGTTAGCGTACTGACCTCTTCGGTCCGCTTTGACTCCGTGCTGACGATCTGTTTGAGGTCAAGCCCGTCTTCCCAATTCAACCATAGGCTCCCGTAGCGCGCTTCGGGGGTGGCGACCTGATACGTCCCCGCCTCGTGTACGGCCGCCCGGCTGGTCACCATCGCCAACCCGTTCTTGAACATCGACACACGCACCGGCTCGGCGTCCAGTGAGACGGGGTCGGCGTGGCCGACCGCAGACAGGGCGAACACGGCCGACACGAGTGTGAGACGTTGACTGAGCTTCATGGGTGGGCTCCCGGTAGGGGGGTGGGTTTGATTGTAGACGCTTGAGATACTACGGCCCGATCCCGGGTCGGTTCTGTCCGTTCAAGCGTCATTAGAAATATGCTAACCCAATAAAGAAGCCCACGTTCGTCGTACGTGGGCTTTATAGGTGTTTTGATGATTTCAACAATATTTACAGCAGCAGTTCCGCGATCTGGATCGCGTTCAGCGCCGCGCCCTTGCGGATCTGGTCGCCGCAGCAAAACAGGTCCAGGCCCACGCCCTCCGGCTGGCTGATGTCCTTACGGATACGCCCGACCAGGACATCGTCCTTGCCCGAGGCATCTACCGGCATCGGGAAGCGGTTGTTCGCACGGTCGTCCAGCAGCGACACACCCGGCGCGGCTTCGATCAGTGCCCTGGCTTCGTCTTCGGTGATCGGCTGGTTAAACGTCAGGTTGATACTCTCGGCATGCGCACGCATCACCGGCACGCGGATGCAGGTCGCGGTGACCGCCGTCTTGTTCCCCCCGGATTCACCGGACTGCCCCCAGATCTTATGCGTCTCGTGGACCATCTTCATCTCTTCCTGGTTGTAGCCGTTGTCCTGCATCGGGGAGTTGTGGCTAAACAAGTTAAATGCGCACTGGTAGGGGAAGGCTTGCATCGTCAAGGGCTCGCCCGCCAATACGTCGCGGCTCTGTTGTTCGAGTTCCGCCATCGCCGCTGCGCCGGCACCGCTCGCTGCCTGGTAGGTGCTGATGACCATGCGCTTCACGCCCTTGGCTTTGTGCAAAGGGTTGACCGCCATGAGCATGATGATGGTCGAGCAGTTGGGGTTGGCGATGATCCCGCCCTTGCCCAGTTCGATGCCCTTGACCGCGTCGGGGTTCACCTCCGGCACGACCAGCGGGACGCCCTTGGTCATGCGGAAGGTGGACGAGTTGTCGACGACGGTCGCGCCGGCGGCGCTGGCCGCCGGGCCGAACTTCTTGCTCTGCGAACCACCGGCAGAAAACAGCGCGAGGTCCACGCCCTTGAAGCTGTCTTCGGTGAGTTCCTCGACGGTGTAGGACTTGCCTTTGAAGTCGATCGTCTTGCCCGCGCTGCGTGCCGAGGCGAGCATCTTCAATTCGCCGATGGGGAAGTCGCGTTCAGCCAGCAGCGTGAGGAACTCCTGACCCACTGCACCGGTCACGCCGGCGATCGCGACGTTGGGGGCGCTCAGACGGGCGGAAGACCCTCGGCTTGCTAGGCCGGACGGTTGGGCGGGGGCTGACATCGGTCTACATCTCCTGAAGGACGATTCCACACGGGATCATGTCGGCTCATTTGGGCCGAGCCCCCGATTATAGCAGAACCGGGCCGGATTTCGACGACCGGGCGGTTTTATAGAACTCGGCCGATCCGGTGTGCGTCTGTAACCCCGGGGACCTAGAATCCTAAGTGATGAGAGGTATACGCATCCGAATCCTGAGTTGTCTATTGCTGTGCGGTGTGGGCGGGGCGGGCCTGAGTGCTCAGCCGGTCGCACCCGAGCCGTTCGCGGGGGTGACACCGACGCAGGCCACCGCGCGCCGGCCCGTTTATATCGAAGACTCCCCCGCCGCGCAGGAGTTGGCGGACGAAGCTTTGGACCTGGCTAAGCAGGGCCGGACCGCCGACGCGGCGCAGAAGCTCCAGCGCGTGATGGATGAGTACCCGTTCAAGCTCATGGCCACCGGGGAGGGGTCATACACCGACGCCGTGCTCTGGGTCCGCGGCCGGCTTCTGGATGAAGAAGCACTGCTTACGATGTACCGCTCGCTGTTCGGCCCGACCGCGTCGCGCGAGGTCGCGTTGGCGATGCCGACCGACACACAGCCGATCGATACGGCCAGGCTGCGCGCCGTCCTGACTCGACACACGCTGACCCGGGCGGGCTTGGACGCGGGCTTGGCATTGGGCGCGTATCACCTGGAACGCGCAGAGGGCCGGGACGCCTCGGGCGTGCTGGATGAATTGAAAAACCACCCCGACCTGCCCGAACACCGTGGGCGTTACCATTTTCAACGTGCCTTGGCCGCGCTGCTGCTGTCAGATACCGCTTCACACGATACCCACCGCAGGGCACTGCAAAACCTCCCTGAAACGTCGTACCTCACCGAACTGGACGAGTTCGTAAACCGCGCCAACCCGCCACTGCGTTTCCAAGGCGCGGCGGCCACCTCGTCCGATGATTCCAGGCTGCCGCGTTCTCTTGAAGAGCCGCTTTGGGAAGAGAAGTATGTGGGTGAATTCACGGACGTAGTATTCAATCACCCCGGGCTGCGCGGCATCCCGCCGGGGCAGTCGCTTCTGCGGGTGCTCCCCGGCGTGGATGAGAGGCGTGTCTATCTGAATCTGGGTAATCGGATTACCAGTTTCGACCTCGCTTCGGGATGGCGGTTGTGGGAAATGGAAGACACCTCGCCCCAGTATAATCCCGGGCAGGCCATGACCCGGCGGGTCATGACCGAACCCAGGGGCGTGTTCGTCACTTCGGGGCGCGTGTTTTCTCTGCTGGGTTGGGTCGATCCCCGGCAGAACCTGCCGGCGGATTTGCGCGAGGGCGTGTCTCTGGTCAGCCTGGATGCGCTGTCCGGTAGTGAGCTTTGGCGTGTCAAGCCCTGGGACCTGGACCCCGCACTTGAGAAGGCCTCATTCGACGGCACCCCGATGGGCGGTGAAGGCCGTGTGTACACACTGGTCAAGCGCGTTCAGGTGTCCGGCCTGCATGACCTGTACCTCACGGCTGTCAGCGAAGACGACGGCCGGCTGCTTTGGCGTCGTCACATCGCCAGCAGCTCGACCGATGGCAATTACAACACCGGGCCGTTGGCGCGGATGGTGTTGCACCACGGCGTGGTCTACGTCAGCGATAACCGCGGCACGGTCTGCGCGCTGGATAGCCGGATCGGGACGGTCCGTTGGCTGACGATCCTCCCGGGTGAAGGGCTTGTGAGTCCGACCGGCCGACGGGTGGTGATCCCGGTTAAAGACATCCCGCCCCCGGTCGTGGTTCAGGCCGGCCTGATCGTGCCCCCGGCCCTGGGTGGCGATATACACACGCTACTTGATACACAGACCGGCCGGGTGCTGCGCGAATTGACCGACCACGATTGGGGTGAAGTGCTTGCCTGCTACGTCGCGGGTTCGGATGTGTTGGCGGTGGGTGGTGGTGTGAGTTGTTACGACGGCGAGACACTGGAACCGCTCTGGCATGCCCCGATGGATAACGCATCCTTCGGCGTGCTCCGCGGCCGACCCGCGGTGGACCCGCGCATGGGCGTGCCCTCAACTACAATCGGGACGGCAACCGACCGGCCCGGCGGTGTGGTGGTTCTCAATACCGACCGGCGGCTGATTTCCCTGAGCCTTGTCGACGGTAAGGTCCTCAGTGACGTGCCAACGGAGTCCCCCGGCAACATCGTCATTACCGCCGGCCAGGTCCTGGTCGCGGATGCAGACGCCTTGCAAGGCTACACCGACTGGTCGGTCGCGCACGCGCAGATCACAGAACGAGCCTCGCTAGACCCGTCCGACCCGCAGCCCGGGCTGGCCTTGGCCCGCCTGGCGCTTCGCACCGGGCGCGACGACGGCGTCATCGAGGGCATCGACCTGGCCCTCGCGTCGCTGACACAGCCATCACTGGACGGCCGGGAACAAGACACCCGACAGCGCCTCGTGCTCGAGCCGATGCGCGAGATCATTAACCCGGCCAGCGGCGCGGGGGTCCAGATACGTGGACAGCTGCTGGACCGGTTGGCGGCCTCGGCCTCGACACCCAATCAAGAGGCGGCGTACCAACTCATCCGTGGGATGTATCTGGAGGAGATGGGTGAACCCGCCAGGGCTGTGGAGCATTACCAGGCGGTGCTCGCGGACCGATCGCTCTCTACCGAACTGTTTTCGCGTGGCCGTGGCTCGGTGCGTGCGGGCCTGGAAGCCCAACGACTGCTTAAATCACTGATCCAAACCCATGGCCGCATGATCTACAGCGACTACGACCTGCTCGCGGAGCATGAGCTGAACGAACTGGTCACGCAAGGCGAATCCCGGGCGCAGCGATTCACCGAACTGGCAGACCGATACCCATTGGCGGTCTCCGCCAACAACGCGCGTCTCTTCGCCGCCGAGCTATACGAAGAGACCGGCGAGGTGATGGCCTCGTTGCGCCAACTCCAGATGATCTACCTCGACACGGACTCGGACGAACGCGTGTCCATGGCGGCCGGCCGGGTCGCTCAGATGTATCAGCAGGAGGGTCGGCCCGACCTGGCTCGGCGATGGCTCCGCCGGGTCAACCGCGAACACGACGGGCTTATTCTTTATCGAGGCGACCAACCCGTCAGCGTGCCTTCCTGGCTCTCGGAGCTTTCCGCACAATTGTCCGCCGCCCGCGCGCTGCCACGGATCGCCTTCCCCCTGACCACGCCGGAACTGATCCCTGGCCGCCCCTTGCCGGTACAGGTAACCACTGGCCCGACGCCCCGCGACAAAGTCTTGATGGCGGATGACGCGTCTATCTGGATGCTCGACGCCCGGTCGCTGGTGGACCTCTGGAGCATGCCCCTGCCCACGCCGGACCTGCGTGTGCTGGCGATGGATGAAAGGCAGATCATCTGGTGGTCCCAAGCCTCGGGTCTGCTCGGCGGGCTGGATGCCGGGACCGGCCAAGCGCTCTGGCCCGACATCGACTTCAATCAGGCGCTTGACGAAACCGGCGCATCCAACCGCCATCAACAAAAGCGGACGCACCCGCAGATGCAGTTCGCCCAGATACTCGGTGGCGTGAACGTGCGTAACGTCCGGCCGGTCCCCGGTGACGCCACCCCCGACACGCTCAGGCATGAAGTCGACCTGACCACGGTGATTCTCGCCGACACGCTCGGGCGTATCGTCTGCATCGATCGGCACACCGGCGAGGTCCGTTGGCGCAGGGTCAGCCCGTCGGACAACCTCACCGCGCTGACCATCGGCGACGGACTGGTCGCTATCAGCGGCGCCAGTTGGGCGGACACCCAGGTGCAGCACGGCGTGGTCACGTTTCTGGATGTCCTCACAGGTGAACAATTAGACACGCAGATCCAGACCGAAGAAGTCTCCGACTGGCTGGGCTTTGCGGACAACGGCCTGCTGATCGTCGCGGGCCGGAGCAAGCTCTCGGTCTACGACCCCATGTCCGGCCGGACCCAGTGGAACCATGCCCTGCCAAGGCAGACCACGTTCCGACGTGTCTGGCTCGACGGTCGGCTGCTCATCGCCTCGACTTACCAGGCTCAGGCCCAGGTCCAGCCTCAGGTCAGTTCGGCGCTCGTGATGGAACTGGAGACCGGCGACATCATCAATCAACTCCCGATCCGATCCGTCGCCGGGTCGCATAACGCCTTCGACGCGGTGGCGGCCGACAACCGCTGGCAGGTCTTCACCACGATGCAGGCGATGGCGTTGACCCCCTCCGGCCGGACCCGTTGGACCGACGCCCTCTGCGCACCGATCGGGCACCTGTTGATGCAGTTTGTCGGTGAGCGGAACGTCCTGCTGGTCAGCAGCACCGGATTACCGATCCTCCCCCGGGGCAACGTCCCGAACCAGGCCGAGCTTGTACTGGCCCTGAAAAACGCGGGCCTGCTCCGTGTGAAGCCGGGGGCGTACAGGCTCTACCTGCTCGACCGTGAGACCGGCAGCATCCTCTCTGAAACGCCGCTTGATGAGATGCCGGGCCAGATCAACCCCGACCAGAGCGTGCTCCTGGACGGGGCACTTCTGCTGGGTGTCGGCGACCAGACCCTGCTGATTCGCTCACAAACCCCGCCTGATTGAATCGCCCTCAACCAGCGGCTAGACTGCCTGCCTACCCATTTTGGAGCCAGACCATGACCGCCCAGACAGAAGCTGTATTTGCCGCCCAACACGACGTGATCGCTGCGACCGACCCCCGGGTCGCCGAGATCATCCGCCTGGAGCAGCAGCGCCAGGACGAGACGCTCGAACTGATCGCCAGCGAGAACCACACCAGCCCCGCCGTCATGGCCGCGACCGGCTCCTGCCTGACCAACAAGTACTGCGAGGGCTACGTCGGCAAACGCTACTAC
>JAJDCW010000232.1 GCA_029260635.1 Phycisphaeraceae bacterium
TACAAGGGCACCAAGTTCAAGGGCATCATCTGCGACCGCTGCGGGGTGAAGGTCACCCACTCCCGCGTGCGTCGTAAGCGCATGGGCCACATCAACCTGGCCGCGCCTATCGTTCACATCTGGTTCTTCAAGGCGATCCCCTCGCATCTGGGCAACCTCCTGGGCATGAAGACCAGCGACATCGAGAAGGTTGTTTACTTCCAGGACTACGCCGTCATCGATCCGGGCGACACCCCGCTGAAAGAGCGTCAGCTCCTGACCGAAGACGAGTACCGCACAGCCCGCGAGCAGTACGGCCACGGCTTCGTCGCGTCGATGGGGGCCGAGGCCGTCAAGGACCTGCTAAGCAAGCTGGACCTGCACGAGACCCAGGCACAGCTCCGCGAAGACCTGGGCAACACCCGCAGCAAGCAGAAGATCAAGGACCTCTCCAAGCGTCTGAAGATCGTCGAGCAGATCCGTCACTCCGAGAACAACCCCGAGTGGATGGTCATGGACGTGGTCCCGGTGATCCCGCCTGACCTGCGCCCGCTGGTCCTGCTGGAGTCGGGCAACTTCGCGACCAGCGACCTGAATGACCTGTACCGCAGGATCATCAACCGCAACAACCGGCTGAAGAAGCTGATGGACCTCAACGCGCCGGAGGTCATTATCCGCAACGAGAAGCGGATGCTCCAGCAGTCCGTCGATGCGCTCTTTGACAACGGCCGATGCCGCCGCCCGGTACTCGGTTCCAGCAACCGCCCGCTTAAATCCCTGACCGACATGATCAAGGGCAAGCAGGGCCGGTTCCGCGAGAACCTGCTGGGCAAGCGCGTCGACTACTCAGCTCGTTCGGTTATCGTGGTCGGCCCCGAGCTGAAGCTGAACCAGTGCGGCCTGCCCAAGAAGATCGCGCTGGAGCTGTTCCAGCCGTTCATCATCCGCAAGCTCAAAGAGCACGGCTTGGTCGATACGATCAAGAGCGCCAAGAAGATGCTCGAACGCCGCGACCCCGAGGTCTGGGACGTTCTGGAAGAGGTCATCTTCCAGCACCCCGTGCTCCTGAACCGCGCGCCGACGCTTCACCGCATGGGTATCCAGGCGTTTGAACCCGTGCTTGTCGAAGGCAACGCGATCAAGATCCACCCGCTGGTCTGCGCCGGCTTCAACGCCGACTTCGACGGCGACCAGATGGCGGTCCACCTGCCCCTGTCGGTCGAGGCCCAGGCCGAGGCCCACATCCTGGTCCTCGCGACGCACAATATTTTCAGCCCCGCC
This sequence comes from Phycisphaeraceae bacterium, assembly GCA_029260635.1. Classification (GTDB taxonomy): domain Bacteria; phylum Planctomycetota; class Phycisphaerae; order Phycisphaerales; family Phycisphaeraceae; genus JAJRRS01. The sequence continues at coordinate 1,261 of JAJDCW010000232.1, forward strand.
AACGGCAACCCGATCATCAGCCCGTCTCAGGACATCCTCCTGGGTGCGTACTACCTGACCATGATCGAAGTCGAGACCTCCAAAGAGCCAGGCGACTGCACGTCGTTCCGAGACCCCTATGAGGCCTTCCTCGCTTACGACCTCAAGAAGATCCACCTGCACACCCCGATCGAGGTGCGTCTGCCCAAGGGACGCTACGGCGATATCGTCACCGAGGTCAGCGGGCTCCCCGGCGAGCTCCCCGCGAACAACCGGATTGTCACCACCGTCGGCCGGCTTCTCTTTAACGAGATACTGCCCGAGGGGATGCACTACTACAACTTCGCTCTGGGTAGTAAGGCCTGCAGCCGCGTTATCGACGACACCTATGCCCGCTGCGGTCGTCCACCAACGATCGATCTACTCGATAACCTCAAAGCCATCGGCTTTAAGCACTCGACGATCTCCGGCCTGTCGTTCGGCCTGACCGACCTGCGTATCCCTGCCAAAAAGCAGGAACTGATCGACGCGACTCAGAAGAAGGTCGACCGCGTCGAGAAGGCCTACCACGCCGGTGCCATCACCGAACGCGAACGTTACAACCAACTGCTCGACCTCTGGACACACTGCCGTGAAGGCGTCACCAAGGAGCTGCTCAAGGAGTTGCGTAACGACCGCCGCGACGAGAACGGCAAGCCGCTGCCGTGTGACGGTAAAGAAGGCAAGCTGGCTATCAACCCCGTGTACGTCATGAGTAAGGACGCATCCGGTGCCCGTGGTAACGTCAGCCAGGTCCAGCAGCTCGCGGGTATGCGTGGCCTGATGAGTAAGCCCTCCGGCGAGATCATCGAAACGCCGATTAAAGCCAACGCCCGTGAAGGCCTGAGCGTCCTGGAATACTTCTCCTCGACCCACGGTGCCCGTAAGGGTCTGGCCGACACCGCGCTGAAGACCGCCGACTCCGGCTACCTGACCCGGAAGCTCGCCGACGTCGCACAGAACGTCTTCATCAGCCAGCACGACTGCGACACCAAGCAGGGCATCACCAAACGCGCAAGCTACAAGGGCGAAGAGATTGATGTCCCGCTGCGGGAGTGCATCGTCGGCCGGACCGCGCGTGAGACGATCCGCAACCCGATCACCGACGAACTGATTGTCTCGGAGAACGAGCTGATCACCGATGATGCCGCGCTGAAGATCGAGGCACTGGGCATCGACGCGGTGATGGTCCGTTCGGGCCTGACCTGCGAATCGCATCACGGCATCTGCGCCCTGTGCTACGGGCAGGACCTGTCCACCGGCCGACTGGTCGAAGAGGGTCTCGCCGTCGGCATCATCGCCGCACAGTCCATCGGCGAGCCCGGCACGCAGCTGACCATGCGGACCTTCCACACCGGCGGCGTCGCGACGACCAGCCTGATCGAAAGTTCTTACCAGGCGTCACAGCCCGGTACGATTGAGATCCGGGATGCCAACGAAGTCCCGACCATCGACGAAGACGGCAACGAAACACTCGTCGCGCTTAAGCGTAACGGCGAAGTCATCGTCCAGGACGACAAGGGCCGTGAGCTTGAGAAGTTCAAGGTTCAGTACGGCTCCTACATCCGCGTCAAGCCAGGCCAAACGGTCAAGCGGGGCCAGATCCTGGTCCAGTGGGACCTGCACCGTACCGCGATCCTCGCCGAGAAGCCCGGCATCATCCGCTTCGAGGACATCGTCATCGGCGAGACCGTCCGTCCCGAGGCCGAGTCGCAGGGCGGCAAAGGCAAGAAGAAGGCCCAGTCCGACGACAAGGCCGAGAGCCTGGTCGTCATCGAGCACAAGGGCGAAATGCACCCGCGGATCGTCATCGAAGACGGCGACGGCAAGATCCTCGACTTCCACTACCTGCCGGCGAAGGCGCGTATCGACGTAGAGGAAGGTCAGAAGATCGAGGCCGGCCAGATGCTCGCACGCCAGCCGCGTGAAGCCACCGGCTCCAGCGACATCGTCGGTGGTCTGCCACGGGTGACCGAGATCTTCGAGGCCCGTCGTCCTAAGGACGCCGCGATCATGGCTGAGATTTCCGGCGACGTCGAACTCCGCAGCGACCGCCGCCGCGGCAAGATGACCATCATTGTCAAGTCCGACGCCGGCCTGGAAGCCGAGCACCACGTCCCGCAGGACCGCCACTTGCTGGTCCACACCGGCGACTTCGTCGATGCGGGTGATCCGTTGATCGACGGCCCACTCGTCCCGCAGGACATCCTGCGGGTCAAGGGTGAAGAGGCGCTCTACAACTACCTGCTTGAGGAAGTGCAGAACGTCTACCGCGCTCAGGGCGTGCCCATCAACGACAAGCACATCGAGATCATCGTCGCACAGATGATCCGCAAGGTCCGGGTCGAGAACCCGGGCGAAGCGGACCTGCTGCCCAACGAAGTCATCGACAAGTTCCGTTTCCGTACGGCCAACGACGTGGTCGCCCACAGTGTCAAGGTCAAGGAGCCCGGCGACAGCGGCCTGCCCGACGGGACCGTGATCTCCAAGAGCGAGATCAAGGAGATCAACGCCAAGTTGGAGGCCGACGGCAAGGAGCCTGCCAAGACGACCAAGTGCCGCCCCGCCAACGGCAAGACCCTGCTGCTTGGCATCACCAAGGCCAGCCTGCAGAGCGAGTCGTTCCTCTCCGGTGCATCCTTCCAGGAGACCACCAAGGTCCTCACCGAAGCCGCACTGGCCGGCAAGAGCGACCCGCTGGAAGGCCTCAAGGAGAACGTCCTGCTGGGCCACCTGATCCCGGTCGGTACGGGCTTCAAGAAGTACACCGGTATGAAGGTCCTCAAACTCGCCGAGCCCCCGGCTCAAGAACTGCCGACCCGCGTAGAGGAGTTGGAAGACGCGGCCGCTGTCGCCGAAGCCGCCGGTGCCGAGAGCCCCGACGAAATCGAAACCACCGTCGGTGAATCCCAACTCGTCGCCCAACTGCTCGGCGAAGAGATGCCTGGCGGCAAGAAGAACTGAGTCGATCAACCCCGGCTCACAACTTAATCAATAACAAACCCCGGCAGTGATGCCGGGGTTTTTGTTTACGCAATATCGTTACGTTGGCGCAGAATTTTCAATCCGCATGCGACGGTTCTTTGTTCATGGCTGCGAGGCTACGCCTCACAGACCCCGCCCACATATTGTGCTACTTGAAAAGCGCATCGCACCAATATCGAAACGAAAACTTAATCCTCCAACACAAACGTCACCTTCAGATTCACCCGGTAGGTGCTGATCTTCCCCTCGTCATCACAGACGACCTGTTGGTCCTGCACCCACGCGCCGCGGACGCCCTTGAGCGTCTTGTTCGCCCGCTTGACCCCTCTCTTAACCGCGTCCTCAAACCCCTTATCCGAATCGGCAATAATCTCGGTGACTTTAGCTACTGACATGATCTTCCTTTCCTGGATGGTGTTAGACATATCTTTGGATTCCTGTCCCAACCTTACCCTATACGCAACAGGGCCCGTGTTCAATGAACACGGGCCCTGATCTGCGATATTCGTAGAAAACCAGTCGTCCTGAAATCAGAAGTCAAACACGAGGGCGCCGTAGTACTTCACGTCGTTGTGCTTGGCGTTGCCCTCGGTGCGGGACTCATACTCGTTGTCGACGCCGAATTTCAGGCTGATCCCATCGGCCTCATCGACCTTCAGGGTCCAGGCCGCCCCCGCCACGGTCCGCGACTCGCCGAACTCAGCCAGGTCCGGGAACACCGTGACGTGGCTTTCGAGCTTCTGCCGTTCGTTGATCGTGTAGACCCACTCCAGGCCGAGCAGCGCTTCGGGGACCAACTCGTTGACCGTGCCGAACTCGTAGCTGGCACCGATACCGACCCGGCCGATCAGGTCGTGCTTGTCGGTTTCAGCCAGTTGTTTACCCACACCGACGAACCCGCTGGCCCGGCTCTTCCAGTCCTGGAACTCGTCGTACTGGTACTTGACCGTCGCGAACTTGAACCAGGGGCTGTCCGGCATCAGCCAGTCGTGCGTCGCCTCGGCGGAGAACTCGTTGCGTGTCCGCATCCCGTTGTCCTTGTTCTGGAAGAACCGGGAGCCCAGGAGCCAGCGGTGGTGGTCGTCCTCCTCGGTTGCCTTAAACGCCGAGTGGATGTTCAGCGTCTGGCTGTTGCCCTCGCTGCCGTTGAAGCCCAACTCGAAGTGCTTGTCCCAGCCCGGCAGGATGTTCTGCGAGAAGGAGTCCTTGTCCACAATCGGTTCCACTTCGGGCTCCGGTTCCGGCTCGGGCTCAGGGGTGACCACGGCTTCCCCGCCGTCCCCCTCGGTGACGAGCACGGCCTTGACCTGGTCCACGGGCAGGGTGACGTTCCCCATGATCGGGTGCTCAAGCACGACCGTGGAGTCGGTCTGTTCTACGACCGTGCCGTGCAGCAGGTCGCCCGTGACCAGCTCGACCGAGTCGGCCCACACGGGTGCGGTGGAGGCGATTGATAAAGATACGACAGCTAATAAATGATTCCGCACGATGGCTCCCTGATCTAATTGGGTGGCAAACTGTAGGTGTAGTTCAGCCACGTATTGTAACTATTCCGGGCTGATGCTCAACGTTCTGGTGTGCATATATTCCCTGTGTGTGACGTGGCCTCGTGCGCGTAAAAAAACCGCCGGGCGTTAGCCCGACGGTTTTGAGTTTAACTTTGCTAATCGAAACTAAGCCGTAGCTTAGCGGCGACGCAGCATCGCCAGACCACCCAGGCCCACGAGAGCCAGCGAGGCTGGTTCGGGGACGTCGGTGACGACGACATTGGTGAAGAGGCCTGCGGACACGGCAGGGTTGCCAGCGATCGAGCTGAAGAAGTCAGCGTAGATCATGCTGAGGCTGCCGGTCGTGCTGAAGCCGGTGCCGTCGGTGTTGTCGAGGGTCACAACGTGGACGCCGTCAACCTCGAACTTGGCACGGGTGCCTGAGACGGTGATGACCATCTCGCGCCAGCCGAAGCCGGCCGCACCGGCGCGGGTGAACTCGATCTGAGCAGGGTGCAAGGCAACCTGAGCAGCCGGGGCGGGAGTCGCGGGGAACAGACCGATTTCGCCACCGATGTTGGGGTGGTTCAGGCCGGTGAGCAGGCCGTTGAAGCCGCCGTCACCGAGACCCTGAAGCGTGCCGTTCTCGTGGGCGCGGAGGTCGGTGCCCGAGCCGGCATCGCCGGTGAAGGTCACGTTGGCACCGGAGTCAAAAGCGGCGGCAGCGCCGTCGTGACCGATGGCCGCACCGATGAACTCAGTGGAACCAGAGCCGCCCAGTTCAAGCGGACCGGTGTAGTTGGCCCAGAAGTTCAGGGTGACCTGATAGGTGCCGCTGAAGATGGCGTTGCTGTGCACGCCGATGCTCTCGGCAGCCGCCACGGCGTCGCCGTTGTTGGCTTCAAGCCGCAGAGCAAGCGTGTTGGCAGCACCGGGAGCCATTGGTACGCCGATCGCGCTGTAGTCGTACCCGAAGGTCGCTAAACTGTCGGCGGTTCCGTTGACCGTCCAGTTCGCACCGGTGCTCATGTCATCCGACAGCAGAACCGCAGCTGAAGCCGAGGATGCCGTCATTGCTGCGGCCGCAACCGCAATACCTAAACCAAAATTTCTCATCTCTCCTACCTCCTAAAAATGATGAAGCAAAACTCTAATATCACTAAACAAGTAAATCACACACCTGGGGTGTGCATGAACGCAATGGGATATGTCAGGCCTTTCTCCTCAATCCGGTGCCCTGAATGGGGCTCTTTCGAAATCCTTCTCCCGACAAGCCTTCACCCCAGAACTTATATATAGAATGACCCAAATGCTATCATTTGTCAAGGCAAATGTTTTATAATTATCGAAGTTTTGGCAGGTATTTCGGTCCTGAGGGCAATTCAAAGCGTCTAAGTGCCCCGGTGGCAATCTGGGTAAACATGCCCACGGCAGACCAGCCGAACCAAAAGACATTGAGGTTTGGTAATGCGCAAAAAAATCCGGGCGCCGTGGGAGCAGCGCCCGGTCAGTGTTTGAGGACGGCAACAAACCGAGTTTGTGTCGTCCCCTCCAAAGGTCAATTATCAGCCTCGGGAAACCCGAGACGGCCCCGTTTTATCAGCGGCGGCGACGCATTATAGCAGCAGCGCCAACCCCTACCAGAGCCAATGAAGCAGGTTCTGGGACCGCGGCACCACCGGTCGGCGGGGTGCCTGCGTTCCAGTTGCCCAGGACCTGGTTGAGGTCATCGATACCCACAAACCCGTCACCCGATGGGTCTGCCAGCGGGTTGGCGGGGGGGACGTTCTGGTTCCAATTGCCCAGAATGATGTTCAGGTCGTCAATCCCGACGAACCCGTCGCTGTTCACGTCGCCGACCAGAGCGCCGCTGTCGCTGACGACCAGGTTGTCAAACAGACCGAACGAAACGGCCGGGTTACCCGCGATCGATGCGAAGAAGTCGGCGTAGATCAGGCCGACGCCGCCCGAGGTGCTGAAGCCCGTGCCGTCGTTGGCGTCGAGTGTCACGACATCGACACCATCGACATTGAAACTGGCGGTGCCGGCGGTCCCATCCACTTCGATTATCCAGTGACGCCACGCGAAGCCGGCCGCACCCGCACGGGTGAACTCGATCTGCGCCGGGTGCAACGCGACCTGGGCCGCGGGCGCGGGTGTCGCCGGGAACAGGCCTAACTCGCCGCCGATGTTGGGGTGATTCAGGCCGGTCAGCAGGGGGTTAAACCCGCCATCGGCGAGTCCCTGTAGTGTGCCGTTTTCGTGAGCGCGGAGGTCGGTGCCCGAACCGGCGTCACCGGTGAAGGTCAGGTTGGCGCCGGAGTCGAACGCAACGGTCACCCCGTCGTGCCCGATCGCCCCGCCACCGAACTCGGTCGAGCCGGTCCCGCCCAGTTCCAGCGGGCCGGTGTAGTTCAGCCACATATCAAACTCGACCGTGTACTGGCCGGAGAATACCTGGTTCGTGACAGCCGCGATCTGATTGACCGCACCGGTATTGATGTTGGCTTCGAGCTTGAGCGCCAGGGTGTCCGAGCCGGTGTTCTGAGGGATGCCGACCGAGCTGTAATCAAAGCCGAACGTCGATGCGCTGTCCGCCGTCCCGACGATCGTGAAGTCCACCCCGCTGGTCAGGTCCGATGAAAACAGGGTCGCGCCGAAGGCCGGCCCAGTGGCCAGCAGGCAGGCGGCCAACGACATGGGGTACAGAGATTTCTTCATTTTCTACTCCTCAATAAGATAAAAACAGACATTACATACATAAAAAACCGGCTGTGGTTTTCACCAGAGCCGGTCTGGTTTGATTTACAGCAGACTCATTTGCGACGCCTCAGCACGGCGACGCCACCGAGGCCCAGCAGAGCCAGTGTGGTGGGTTCGGGAACCGCACCGGCGGCCGGTGGTGTGCCCGCGTTCCAGTTGCCCAGGACTTGGTTCAGGTCGTCGATGCCGACAAACCCGTCGCCCGAAGGGTCTGCCAACGGGTTGGCGGGAGGCACATTCAGGTTCCAGTTGCCCAGGACGATGTTCAGGTCGTCGATGCCGACGAACCCGTCGCCGTTGAGGTCGCCGACCAGTGGGGTGCTGTTGAGGATGATGTTGATGTTGTCGAATATACCGCCGAGTTCGCCGGCATCCATAACGGAGTTGACGAAGTCTGCGTAACCGAACCAGGCGAACCCACTGTCAAAATTCGAGCCGCTGTCCTGGGTGATATCAAACCCGGCTTCGGTCGCGGCAACGATCGCGGCGCTCTGGTCAAATGTGTGTAAGTCCTCGAAGACATTATCGACCTCGGGGTTACCATTGACGCGCCAGGTAACATTGGTGCCGCTTTTTTCGATCTGGAACACGCTCCACCCCGCACTGATCGCTTGCAGCGTCACGGGGTTGGCTGCGGACAGGCTGCCGCCCAGAAATCCCTGCACGTTGGAGAGCAGGGGCTCGACGTTGTCATCCTCAGCGTACTCCCTGCGGAAGTTGAAGCCGTTGGGGCTGGCGGGATTGGTATCCCCCTCGAATGCCCGGATATCGGTCGCTGAGTCGCCATCGGTGGTCATGGAGTACCAACTGCCACTGGTGGGCTTCTGCCCGAAGAACCAGTTTGCGTCGGTCCCGTTAGCATTAATACCCATGCTGACCGTCTCGGTCATGGAGAAGATATTGCCGACGTTCTCGACGTACTGGTAAAAGTCGAACTGGAGAATGTAATCGTCGTTGGCTCCGAACTGTGCGCCGCTGGTGGGGTAGAAAACAATCTGCTCACCCTCGTCATTGTTCGCATTGCACCCGGGCACGCCCGGGCAGTTGTCGGTGATATTTGACTGGACATACAAACCGGTCGTCGATCCTCCGATGCTGTTAGGTGCCAGGGGGACGCCAGCGGCGGTGTAGTCGAAAGCGAAGTTGATGATGTTATCGCTGATGCCGGCCTCAAAATCGGTGGCGACGTTATACCGGGTCGATCCCAGACCGTCCTCGAAATCGTCGGTGAATTGGGCCTGCGTGTTTCCCGCTGCAAGGCCGATGCCAAACGCGACCGTCAGGCTCAATATGCATTGTGTGTTGCGGATCATTTCATCCCTCCTATTATGTGTTAAACGTTGGATCAATTCCGTTGTTGTAAGTGCGTGTGGCGTGTACTTGAAGTCATCCCTCGGGTTACTTGAAAAATGCTACGGCATGCGGTTAAAACCAAAAAAATATTCGCACGGGCTTCGGCCTGATTATCAGATATTTGGAACGGGTATGTTGTCACCGGTCCACAGCGTTGGTTTGTGTATTGCGGCGTCAGTCAGATTATCTTCATCAAAGATCGTGCCTTCGGGATTTGCCCCACTGAACTGTAGCACCTCAAACCGATCACCGTTGATCTTGACTGCCGATCCATGCCCATCGACCCAGGTGATATTCACGCCGTTGTTGTGGCGTGCGTCGGGTCCGAAACCCGACCCAAAATTTTTGGCGTTCTGGGCCGAGTCCCAGAAAAAGCAGGCACCGGTTCCTTCACCATTCGTGGGGGTGTAAGAGTTGCTGCTGCGTTTATCGATCGAGTCACCAAAATAAATGGTGCTGCTCGGGTTGCGGATATTGCCCTGGGTTTGAGTAAGATTATAAGGCAGCACGGCGCTGGTCCCCGCGATCGGCAGGTTTGGTTTGTAACAACTGGGATCAAAGCCGCACTCGCGCTCGATCGTGCCGATGTTAGGCGAGTTCATCGCATACTCAGTCATCCCCCAGTTCGCTGAACCCATGGTCTGGATTTTTAAGGTGAGCGATGATTTGTCGATAGTCGCTTCGGATAACGCAAACCTTTCGTCGCTGTATTCCGGCTCGAAGGTCGGGCAGTCATATGATTCGGGCCCGGGCAGGTACCCGGAATCGACAATGGTCGCCGCCCACCACCAGCCGCCTGCGCCTCCCGTATTTGGATAGGCCGAGGTAAAAACCCTGCCCTTGTATTGGACATAAAAGTCTTTGTTATCCGTGGCATAGGCCGTGGACGCGGTGCCCAGTTGGCGGACGTTGCTTAAGCAGACCAGGTTCTGGGCGGACTTCCTCGCCGCGCCCAGTGCCGGCAAGAGGATCCCCACAAGCAGGGCGATAATCGAGATGACAACCAGCAGTTCGATCAGTGTGAAAGCATTGGGTGTTGCGTAGCGACGCTTGGACATGAACTGACTCCTGAATGGTCACGATTGGAGATGCCGAACCTTGCCCGGCAGGCCGTTGTGTATACGGCATGCACAAGCGCCAACAGAGATAGAATCAGACAATCGCAGAGCATCTTTCCTGACACGACGTGATCACTTAGACAAGCCTGATGTTTAGACTACAGACCAGAGTGAACGCATCAGACACAGAACCATGTACACGAAGATACCAGTTTAGATGTAAGATCGCAACCCATTATTATAGAAAATCTTCAATTCGTAGAACATTAAACGTCTTTTTAGCCCTTTACGGGCTGTTTTCGAGAAACCGATCCGGGCTAATAATAAGACCGCCGAGCCATTTGACTCGGCGGCCTGTTTCGTCCTCACATGTACTTCCGTGTTGGGTGAAAGCCACTCTCAACGACGGCGAAGCATGGCCAGTCCACCCAGGCCCAAGAGGGCGACTGAGGCGGGTTCGGGCACGACTACGTTAATGTTGTCGAAGACCGTGACGTTACTGAATCCGAAGATATCGTCGGCGTTGACTGAGTCGAACGGGTCGCTCTGGCTGAGATGGACCGACCCGCCACTGAACGCGCCGCCGGAGTTGTCGAAGGTGTCGATGACAAAGCCGTTCATCGAGAAGCTGACCTGTCCAGCAATACTCTCGATCTTCATCTCGACCCACTGGTTGAACGGTCCGACCTTGCTGGGGCCGGTGACGACGCCGGGGATCGAGCCGTCGGGGATGTCTTCGTAGCCGCCGAGGCCGGTTTCGAGGTTGTTGGGCGCGCCCTCGAAGCGGAACAGGTCGGTGCCTGAGTCACCGTCGGTGTCTGCGTGCCAGTTCAGTCCATCACCGTTGTCGATGTTGAAACGGACGGGTGTTGCGGTGCCGCCTGAGAATGCGCCGATACCGGCGTACTCGGTGCTACCACCGCCGCCGTTCCAGAACATGAAAACATCTGCGGTGAAGATGAAATCCCCAGCCGGCAGGTTAAAGGCGGTGGGCACAACGCCGACGCCCTCGCCTTGGAAAGGTGCCACGCCTTCGATCCGATTGACGGTGGTGTTGGTCTCCATCATGATGCCGGTGGTCGTCCCACCGATCGAGCCAGGGGCCGAAGGGGCACCGATGGAACTGTAATCAAAGGCATAATCGACGTTGCCGTCGAATCCGCACGCGGGGCATTCCAGAGCAACAATCGGTGCAGACCACCGTGCCGCTCCTAGCCCATCGTCCCAATCTTCAGTGAACAATTGTGCCGAAGCGCTGCTGGCGGTGACGGCCACGGCAGCGACCGCGACTCCATACAGAGGTTTAATCATGGTCTTCTCTCCTCCTAAATTATGAAAACAAACTGTTGGTCTTTACAAGATGAAAGCTAAACAAAAAGTCATTGACTCACATACTCTGCTGGGTAAACAAACGAAATACCCCGCAATACAATCCTATTCTGAGTTACCAAGGCAGCGGATGAGATCTCCGCAGATAGGCTCTCCTTCTCAACCCTCGTCCGTTGCCGTCACTAACGGCACAGATCTTCACTTATATCAGCATAAGCCTTTCCATCGAAAAGTCAAGACAATAATTTGCGACAGTTATAAACTTAAATTTAACATCCACAACAACTTACGCCAATTGTGTCGAAAACATCTGGGGCTGCTGTTATGTAACACGAGGTGTTCAAGCTCGCATCGTCAAGGCGGCGTGCCACATGTGTTTACCATCTAGCCATTAAAAGTCGTCAGGTAGGTTGTAAGCCCGACGGCTTCTAAAATATTGTCATTACACATAAAAAACCGGCTGTGGTTTTCACCAGAGCCGGTTGAGATTGATTGATTAAACAATCATTTACGACGCCGAAGCGCCGCGATTGCACCCAGACCGACCAGGGCCAGCGTGGTGGGTTCGGGAACCGCACCGGCGGATGGTGGTGTGCCCGCGTTCCAGTTGCCCAGGACCTGGTTCAGGTCGTCGATGCCGACAAACCCGTCGCCCGATGGGTCGGCCAACGGGTTGGCGGGAGGCACATTCAGGTTCCAGTTACCCAGGACGATGTTCAGGTCGTCGATGCCGACGAACCCGTCGCTGTTGAGGTCCCCGGTCAGGCCACCCGCGAGCAGGTCGTTCTCGGTGGTGATGATTACGTTGTCGTAGATCACGAACTGGTCTTCGGGGAACAGGGAGGAACCAGAACCGGCGTCGAACAGCCCAAGCGAGACCGATCCGCTGGTCACACCGCTGGTGTTCTGGACGTTCTGGTCAAGGGGTGTAAATAACAGCGGGTCCTCGAAGGGGATTTCAGCGTCGTCGATCCAGAAGTTGAAGGTGTCTGTGCCGGCGTTGTACTGGAGCGTGAAGGTGTTCCAGCCGTTAATCACCCCGCCGTTCCCGACCGTCGCCGCGGTCACGCCGTACTGATACGGGGCATCAAAGTTGCTGGGGTCGACGACCGTGGTCAGCCCGTCGGTCGGGGTGATGGAGTCGCGGATGATGATGTCGTTACCGACGTCGCCATCCACGGTGTGGAACAGGTAGGTGCCCGAGACCGTGTTGTTCGAGAAGTAACTGGTCGCGATGCCCGGCGTGGTATTCAGACCGACGTAGGCGTGCTCACTGGTGCCCGCACCGGGTCCGTTGCGTGAGTAGCTCATCCAGACATCGACTTCCAGCTGGTAGGAGCCGGTAATCTCGGAGATCGCGCCGCCGGTGAGGGCGTTGATGTCCAGCGTGGTCTGGGCGGAGTTGGAGCCGGTTGAAACCGGCGAATTGCTGTTGGCGATCGTCTTGATGCCCGTGCCGGTACGCCCATCAAGGCCCGCGAAGGCGAAGTTGTGATCGATCGATTCGTTCCCCACGTTCGAGCCGGGATTGGAATCGGTGGTCCAAATCGCCGACTGGTCGGTTTCGAAGTCGGTCGTGTAAAGTGTATTGGCAAACGGCACGGGAGGGGCGGCAAACACCGGCCCGGCAGCTATACCTGCAACCGCACAACCCAACATCATACGTGTCAATTTCATCATCATCTCGCCTCCATAAACTGTGAAAAAATAGGATTCAGATTTGGATAACACATCCGCTTATTGTTTTACAGCCCGCCCCCTCTGGGCTTGCCATCAATCGTCCAGCGATTGTTTTCGTGCAACCTGGCGTCGCTTAGTTCGTTGTCGTCGAAGCTGCTCGGGTCGGCCGAGCCATACATTTCAGCCCGAACGATGACGGGCTGGTCATCTCCGGTTGTCAGTTTGATAGGCTCTGAATG
>JAJDCW010000233.1 GCA_029260635.1 Phycisphaeraceae bacterium
AGCCCATGCCGGAGAAGCCTTAATGGATGCTACGTGCCGCCGAACTCCCGCGGGGCTCGCACGGGCGTTGGCCCTGTTGTGCCTGACGTGTGCGCTCGCCGGGTGCGGCTACTCCAGCCAGGAGCTGTTCCCGGAGAAATACCTGACGGTGGCGACGCCGATCTTTGAAAACCGCACGTTCTACCGGGGCGTGGAGTTCGCGTTGGCCGAGGCGGTGACCAAGCAGGTCGAGTCGCGGACGCCTTATAAGGTGGTGAGCCCGGGTGTGGCGCAGACGATCCTGGAGGGGACGATCACGGACATCCAGCAGAACCAGTTGAGCCGACGCCGGCCCGGCGGTTTGCCCCAGGAGGTCGAGCTGACGATCACGGTCGACTTTGTGTGGAAAGATCTGGGCCATGGCGGGGGTGTGATCCGGGATCGTCGGGGCTTCCAGGCGGTGGGGCGGCACGTCCCGACGGCGGGGGTGGGCGAGCCCTACGAGGTGGCCCAACGCCAGGCGGTGCAGCGGCTGGCGGAGGATATCGTGTCCACCATGCGGGCCGACTGGTGAGTTATCAGCCCAAAAACTACGGGTAATAACGGCGAGGGGGGCGTGAATAGCCGATAGGTGGGAAGCACGACCGCTGTGGCGGGCCTACAATACCCTGCCGATGCCGGCCGACCGCGGCGGGTCGGTGGTTCCCCAACGATTATTGAGAGAGACGAATGTCAGACCAGAATGACCGCGATTCCAAAGTCCCGCGACGCGACCCCGGCAGTTCAGGCGGCGGTGGCGACCGGGGGAACAACAACGGCGGCGACTCCGGTGGCGGACCGCCGCAGGGCCCGAGGAACCCCAACGTGTTCTCGCGTGGGATGTTCAGCTGGCTGCTGATCGGCGCGCTGGTGGTGGCTCTGTTCCTGATGTTCAGCACGCAGCAGAACCGGCCCCGGCAGGTCACCTGGTCGGAGTTTAAGAACTACATCCAGCAGAACGACTTCAAGGAAGCCGTTGTCGTCGAGTCGGCTCAGATCGTCGGTGAGCTTAAAGAAGGCTCATCGGGCACGGCGGTTGAGGGGGCGACCAACAACTTCGTCGCTGTCAAGATCGATTCGGACACCAAAGCCCTGTTCGTCGCCGAGATGGGCGAACTGAAGCAGGACTTCAAGATCAACACCTCAAGCGGCGTGATGTTCGAGCTGCTGGTGAACTGGGGCCCGTTCTTCCTGATCGCGTTCCTGATCTACTTCTTCGTGTTCCGTTCGCTGCGTAACGCCGGCGGCGGGCCGGGCATGCTCGGCAGCTTCGGGCGCAGCCGGCACAAGGTCGTGAACAAGGAACACTCGACGGTGACGCTCGCCGACGTCGCGGGCATCGACGAGGCGAAGGACGAGATCGGCGAGATCATCGAGTTTTTGAAGAACCCCAAGAAATTCCAACGGCTGGGCGGGCGTGTGCCGCGCGGCGTATTGCTGATCGGTTCACCGGGTTGCGGCAAGACGCTGCTGGCCAAGGCGGTCGCCGGCGAGGCGGACGTGCCGTTCTTCTCGATCAGCGGTTCGGACTTCGTCGAGATGTTCGTCGGCGTGGGCGCGTCGCGTGTGCGTGACTTGTTCAAGCAGGCCAAGGACTCGTCACCCTGCATAATCTTCCTGGATGAGATCGACGCGGTCGGCCGACGCCGCGGCAACGGCTACTCGTCCGGCGGGCACGACGAACGCGAGCAGACGCTCAACGCGATCCTCGTCGAGATGGACGGCTTCGAGTCCAACGACCAGGTCATCGTCATGGCGGCGACCAACCGCGCCGACGTCTTGGACCCGGCGCTGACCCGGCCCGGGCGATTCGACCGGCAACTCACCGTGCCGTTGCCCGACTTGAAGGGTCGAATGGAGATCCTGAAGGTCCACAGCCGTAAGATCAAGATGAGCCCGGACGTGGACCTTGAGAAGCTGGCCCGCGGCACGCCGATGTTCTCCGGAGCCGACCTGGCGGCGATCATCAACGAGTCCGCGATCGCGGCGACGCTTCTTAATAAAGACTTCGTCGAGCAGGACGACCTCGAGGAAGCGCGTGACAAGGTCCGCTGGGGCCGGGCACGTAAGAGCCACAAGGTCGAGGAAGAAGAGAAACTCGCGACCGCCTGGCACGAGGCGGGGCACGCCGTGGCCCAGAGCGTGCTTGAACACACCGACCCGCTGCACAAGGTCACGATCATCCCGCGTGGTCAGTCCATGGGCGCGACGATCGGCCTGCCCGAAAAAGACCGGCACAACTACTCCCGCAAGTACATCAACGACACCATGCGCGTCCTATGTGCCGGGCGCATCGCCGAGGAACGAAAGACCGACGACGTCTCTTCCGGCGCCGCGATGGATATCCGCATGGCGACTTCCATGGCCCGGCACATGATCCTCCAATGGGGCATGAGCGAACGCCTGGGCTTTGTCGATTTCAGCCCGCAGGACGACGGCAATAGCTTGATCCCTGAAAAAGCCTTTTCCCCCGACACCGCGCGCATCATCGATGAGGAGATCAAACGCCTCACCGACGAGGCCTACGATGACACACGCAACCTCATCGACCAGCACTGGGACAAGGTCTGCGCGATCGGCGAAGCACTGATGAAGTACGAGACGCTGAACAAGGACGACGTCGGCCGGATCATGCGCGGTGAACAACTGACCAAGGCGACGGTCAGCGAACTACTGCAAGCCGAACAGGAAAAAACCAAACCCGCTGAGAAACCGGCCAAGCCCGCCCGCAACGGCCTGGGCGACGAACCGCCCGGCGTGATGCCGAGCCCGGCGTGAGCCGAAACGGACCAACACTTAATCTTGTAAACGCACCGCCCTCGCACACGCGGGGGTTTTTTATTGCGATTATCCGTATCCGGGTTTAATTCGTGGCCTGCTTCGTGTCGTTGGACGGGGGCATTGGCATCGGTCATCCTGTGCTGGTGATCGAGCAATCACAGAGCGATGATACGCCGCCGACCATAGCGCGGGACCTGCAATGCCGACAATGTGGGTACAACCTGCGCGGGCTCGGTGATGAGCACGATTGCCCGGAATGCGGGGCCGCGGTCTGGCGGTCTTTGTTAAGTGATAATCTTGAGTACTGCTACCCGGGATGGCTTCGGCTGCTTGTTGTTGGGCTGGGGTTTGTGGTGGCGGGGTTGGTTATCGAGATTGTTGTCGCGGTTCTCTATTTCTTGATGGACGAGTTTTTCCACGATTACGTTCTTGTCACAGATATACTGGGGTTCATTACATCGCTGCCGTTGCTTGTGGGGGTTTGGCTGTTCACCTCGCCGGAGCCCGGGCGGGATCTTTCCCGGGGCCGGGTTCGGGTGACGGCCAGATACCTGGCGGTTGCGTCCTACCTGATGATGATCCCCGAGTCGCTGATGGGGGCGCAGTTCAGTTGGACCCGGTACGGGATGGGTTGTGCGCGGATCGTGATGTTTCTTATCGCGGTTGTGCTGATGATGCATTACCTGCGTGGATTTGCAGGCCGAGTCGGTCGCTCGCGGTTGGGTTGGCAGGTTGCCGTGTTGAAGTGGGCCTTTGTTGTCCAGCTAGCATGCATTGTGATGTTCCACGGATTGGTGGTGTACGTTTATGGGTTCTACCACTTTGAGTGGATGGTTATCGTTGATCTGTTGCGGTTTGTATTCGGCCTGACATACGTCGGGCTTGTTGTGTGGTTGCTGTTCCTGGCGATGGTTTTTCGCGTTGCAATGAAAAGGTCGCTGGGCCATGCCCGGTGGGAATGGACGAACAAGATTGCTTTCAGCCAGGCGTATCGAGAAAGGCG
>JAJDCW010000234.1 GCA_029260635.1 Phycisphaeraceae bacterium
CGTCTCTTCGCAGATCGAAGGCACGCAAGCAACGCTGCGGGACGTACTCAATTACGAGGCCACCGAACAGGCGGATCGACCCGACGACGTCCAGGAGGTCTGTAACTACGTCGATGCGTTGACCTATGCTCGACGCGAAATCGCGCGGCCCAAGGGTCTACCCTTGAGTACCCGGCTGCTCTGTCAGGTTCACAAGCGTCTCATGAAGGGCGTGCGTGGCCAGGACAAGCAGCCCGGCGAGATCCGACACTCACAGAACTGGATCGGCGGAACCCGACCGGGTAATGCTTTGTTTGTTCCGCCCCCGCCCCATTTGGTCGCAGAAGCGATGTCCGCGCTCGACAACTGGCTGCACGGTGACGATCCGTTGCCCCCATTGATCAAGGCGGGCTTGGCCCATGTCCAGTTCGAGACGATCCACCCCTTTCTCGACGGCAATGGCCGGATCGGTCGTTTGCTCGTCACGTTGCTGGTCGAGCACTGGGGTCTGCTTGACGCGCCGCTACTGTACCTGAGCCTGGCGTTCAAGCGCCACCGGCCGTTGTATTACGAAAAGCTCTCGGCGGTCCGCATCGATGGTGACTGGGAGGGCTGGGTCAGTTTCTTCCTCGAATGCGTGCGTGAAGCCGCCGACGACGGGGTGGCCGTCGCCCAAACCCTCTTCACGCGTATCAACAAGGACCGCTCCGCTGTGGTCTGCCACGAGTCTGTGACGGTTTCGGCGATCCGCCTGTTCGATCAGCTGCCCAAACACCCGGTTGTGACGCTTCCGCTGGTTATCCAACTTCTGGATACGACCAAGCCTACCGCCCTTAAGGCCATCAAATCCCTCGAAAACACGGGTGTACTCCGTGAAACCACGGGCAAGCTGCGGGATCGTGTCTACGCCTATGACAAGTACCTTCAGGTCTTGACCAAAGACACGCGGTAGTTCCGTAGCTCCCGCACCTGCCGCTTCCGCTTGTAGGAGACGGCCAGTTCAGCCGAAGTCAACCCCGTAAGGGTTCAAAACTCAGTCGAATCGTAAGTCGAGCACGATCCAGACAATGTGGTAGAGAGATTGCCCCGTTTCTCAGCCGAGATTCCCACACAAGTGGTGGATATTATGCGTCGGCCGAGTTTTGAACCCTTACGCGAGCGGTTCTTCAAGACCTTCCGGATCTGGCAACGCCGGACCTTGCTGCCGCTAAGTCTGTCGGGCATCCAACGGAAGCTGGATGCTTTCGGTCACTGGTACAACACCGAGAGGCCACACCAAGGGATCAATGGGTTGGCGCCTAACGAGGCCTGGGCCGGTGAGACTCCGGCGGAGCCGATCTCATTCCGATTGTCAAGAAGCGTCTCGCCTCACATCCAGATCACACGGCGTTCATGCCGCGGCGATCCACGTCTGCCGTCGATCCGTGTCCGTGTTGCCGCTTAGAAAACTTAACCACGAAGACACCGAACCGCATCGGATGCGCGGTAGCTGCGTCTTTGCCTTGCCACGAGACCTCTTCGAATGCCAAAGAGCCGCTGAATATGACTCGATCATGCGGTCACAAGCCGGTGGGCCGCTACAACTCGACAATTCAACAATACTTCATTACAAGGCATTGGACCGCCATCGGTCGGTATCCAATGTTCGGCTGATCCGGAACAGGCTTGCTGGGGTTCTACGCCACCCGGCATAGACGAAGATGTGTTGTTGATTGCGGTACGTATCGATCACGGAGCCGCCTGGGTGTAGGCCGTCGCGGTTGCCTTTTCGGCTGTAACCGATGCGTTCGATGAGTGTGCCGTCAAAACGCCAATCGGCACTGCCGGCAAGCAAGGCATCTGGGTCGATGCTCCACAAGTTCAGAGAACTGATTTCTTTATCGGGATGGTCCGCGATCGTAGTCCCCGTTTTGCCTGGTCCGCCACCCCAGCGGTGGCTCTGGAGCATCTCGATACGGCCGGAGACGGGGTTGAAGATCACCTCGGCGGTATCGTGGCAGCTCCGGCCTGCGGCGGGGTTGCCGATGATGTTGGTCCGGGAGGTCGCGAACTTGACACGCGATAGCGGGAACCGGGTACGGTGTGGGTAAACGTGTTGCGTGTGTCCGTAGAAACCGTCTGGCCCGGTCGCGAATTCGGGCTGGGCTTCACGGCTTATCATGACCATGTGTCCGGGGCCCCATGTCGCCAGGGTGGGTTCAAACCCCCTTGATTGGGGCAGGTTCAACCAGATCCGTTCCCGCCAGGTCTCACCGGCGTCGGTCGAGCTCACAAGGTAATTGCGCCGACCGCCCCCGGTTTCCTGTCCGAATACCACGACCGCGCCGAACTCTGGGTGATTTATCATGTTCGGCCCGACGTGTGCAGAGTGCCTGAGCATGCCTTTGAATGCGCTATCATTAGTGCGCCAAGACCGGCCACGGTCGTCGGAGATATATAACCGTTTCGGTTTTCCGCTGGTGATGGTTAACAATCTCTCGCTACCGTCGTCCCGTGTGACATGGCCAACACAGTGCATGCCTGGTAGGGGCCCAAGTCGCGTGGGGTCTTGCGGATCCCAATGGGTCAAGTCGTCGGAGTACACGGCGTGGTGCCCGGCCTGTTGAGCCTTGTCCTGGTCCGTGTGTCCACTGGCACGTCTGTAAACAATGACGGTGCGACCGGACGGTAATCTCGTGGCCACGGGCCAACCAAGGTGGGCGACCGGTGACCCGTCTGGCAGCGCCATGACCATTGCGATGTCCATCAACCCCAGATCGGTCAACCGGGTAAGTCGTTGCTGTTCATCAGAGGAGAAGCCCCACTGCGGATTAGTCAAAACCTCAAGGTTCGCCCCTGAAGGTAGTTGGCCGAACATACGGCAAGGCGGTGTCGTCACGGCCGCTCCCATCAAGGCCGCTGTGGACAAGAGGAACCGTCTGCGTGAAATAGGCATATACATAATTCCTGATCAGTCTAGGCCATGGACCGACAGATTCGACCTGATAAGTTCAGCGACGTCTTAGGGTATTCATCAAGACGGTTAGCGAAACCAGCACGACCGCGGTATGTGGTTCTGGGACTGAGTTCTCGGTGGGGGGTGTCCCCGCATTCCAATTGCCCAGCACCTCGTTGAGGTCGTCGATCCCAACGAATCCATCGCCACTAGGGTCGGCCGCCGGGTCGCCGGAGGGCACGGATTGATTCCAGTTACTCAGCACGATATTCAGGTCGTTGATCCCCACGAAACCGTCGCCGTCCAGATCGCCAGCTAGATTGGGTTGTATAAAACTCAGCGGGTCCAGCGCGGCTTGTGATATGCGGACGAAGTCGATGTCGCCGTTGAACTGCTTGTTGGTTGTCCCCGAGCTATCGTTGAAAGCTCCGATCAGCAAGTCGTTGGCATTGCCGAAGTCACCGGTGGTGGTGTCGGCGACTGAACCGGCAAATACGTAGTCGATGTACAGACTCAGGGTGCCGGCGTCGGCATCGCGGACGGCGGCGACGTGGTGCCATTCGCCGTCGTTCACATCGACATTGCTGAAGAGAGATGATGAGCCTGAGTTATCAGATACCAAAAACCGCACCTGGGAGTCCTGGACACGTAGCCAGTAGGACGGTTGGTTCGACCCGAGGTCTTTGCTTATCAGGGGGCCGGTTGAGTTTGCGCTGTTGCCGCTGTGGTCGCTGGTCTTAAATACCGCTTCGAGCGTGAAGCTGTCCTCTGTTTCAAAGTCGAGGATCGAGACGCCGGCGTCATCTATACGGACTTCATCTGTTCCTCCGGTGAAGCGTAGTGCTGCGCCGTTGTTGTAGCGTGGGTCCCCCTCGACGTAGGTCGGCCCGTTGGATGCCGTGCCGTCATAGCCATAACCCCGGCTGTCTTTGAGGAACCCGTTGGTTGAAGGGGCCGATCCGCTTGCCTGCTCATCAAAATTAAGCTGGACGGTTGTCGTGTCGTCCAACCATTCTTCGGTGAATGTGGCGAAGCGGATTTCTTCGTAGCTTGAAGTGTTGCCCCACTCGTAGAGCGAACCGATCTTGCCATCGTTGAGTGTGACAATATCAGAATAGGCGCTACGGCCGCGGTTGATCATCTTGCCCTCGTTCCATGTGACCGATTCGTCGAACGAACTACGGACATGCAATCGTGTGCGAGAGTTTTGGGTCTTGGGGTTGGAGAACAGCAGTCGGTTCTGTGCATCGCCCATATCTACGGCCGAGTAGCGGACCACCGAGCCCTGGACCTGGGGGTCCACCAACCCGAAGTCGAACTCAGCCTGACCCGTGAACGACAACCCGCCGTCCTCGCTGTACCCGGTCAGCCGGTGTCGGCTGAAGCCGCCTTGGCTGCGTGCGTTGACGTACAAATCTCCGTTCACGAGTTCGGTGACATTCGACTCGTTGGGACCGATGCCAGATGTTGGATTCAAAAGAGCCCCGCCGACATTCCAATTCGTCCCGCCATCGTCAGAATAGATCAGATGTATCTGACGCCCATCCGGTTCCAGGTTCTGACCTGCCAGGTTTCCATTTTTAGGTATGACCAGGCGTCCGGCGTTGGGGCCGCGCTCAAGCTGGATGGCATGGTTCGGGCCAAAAGCGTAGCCGTCCCAAGTTGGTAGTTTCGCTTGTGACGTGATATCGACGGGTGTGTTCCAGGTCGCTCCGTTCGTGGTGCTGACCGCAACCCACGGGTTTTGGCGGTCCTTAACGAAGGGCACAATGATGTTGCCAGTCGCCTGATCGACCACGGGTGCGGGGTTGCCGGATTCTTGTGATCCGTTGTTGCTGATAAGTTGCATCGGTCCCCAAGTCAATCCGCCATCCAGGCTGCGCTTGACGACCAGGTCGATGTCGCCGTTATCACTGAGGCTATTTTTGCGGGCTTCAGCGAAAGCCAGGATAGTGTTGTCCTGGGCCTGAACGATTGCGGGGATACGGAAGCCGAAGTACCCGCCTTCGCCGCGGTCGTAGACAGTGGTTTCTACCATTGTGCCCGCGTGTGCAGACGCGGCCAGCCATACTGTGGCAGTTGATAAAGCATATCGTTTCATTATAAAAATCCTCTTGCGTATTATCTAGGATAGATTCATATGACCCTGGATAAAGCTCTGGTCGGGCGTCCGATCAATACACACGCGGCAGACATCAGCAGTGTCATACTTGTGGGTTCGGGTACGGCATTGGAGTTTGGAGGCGTGCCGGCGTTCCAGTTACCCAGGACGGTGTTCAGGTCGTCGATGCCGACGAAGCCGTCACCCGATGGGTCGGCCGCTGAGTCGCCGGGCGGTACATTCAGGTTCCAGTTGCTCAGCACGATGTTCAGGTCGTTGATTCCTACAAAACCGTCGCCGTCCAGGTCACCAGCGAGCAGGACCTTCTGGAGGAACTGGTCTGGCGAGAGGGCGGCCATCGAGATGCGCAGGTGCTGTAGATCGCCTGCGAACTCGTCCAGGCCATCGGCGCCTGAACCGATGAAGGGGACTTCGGCCTGCCCGAGGCTGATGTCGCCCAGGTCTCCGGGGGTCAGGTCCACCACCGTGCCAGCGAATACATGGTCGATGTAGAGGATTAGCCGTTGAAGACCCGAATCACGGACGGCGGCGACGTGGTGCCAATCGCCATCGTTCAGGTCGGCGGAGCTGAGTATGTTCGCTTGGTTGCCCGCAAGGTCCCGGAGGTGGAAGCGTAGTTTACCGTTGGCGAGTTCAAGTGAATACTCACCGTTGTTGTTGCCGTTCTCACTTTTCTCGAAGATCACACCGGTATCAGCCGCGTGCGCGGAGGTCTTAAAGACGGCCTCGATGGTGAAGCTGTCCTCGTGCTCAAACTCAAGGTTGTTGGCGTCGGTGGCTTCCAGAAGTCGCAGCGTGTCACCGACGTTCGCCTGGCTGA
>JAJDCW010000235.1 GCA_029260635.1 Phycisphaeraceae bacterium
TGATCCGATCAGTTTGTGCATGGCGTGCCCCTTGAAAGTGAAATGTACCCAATGCTCTAAGCGAACCGACCATTCAATATACATTGAAACGGCCTTAGAAGACCACACGTAGTTGAAGATTACTTGACAACCTGATACCAACCACTACCCTAACAAATATCATCCTGTCACCCTTTCCGGAGACTGTTATGCACATCACCGTCGGCCCCTTTCGCTACGAGATCGTCGTCAACCAGCAGCCCATCCGTCACCCCGACGGGGGCGACTGCCACGGCCTGGCCTGGCCGGACATCCACCGCATCGAGTTCTCGATGGTGGCCCCTGCCGAGAAGCGGCTGGCGGTGGTGTGGCACGAGATCGGCCACCTGATCAAGGCCGACCTGGACATCCATGATGCCGGCGTGATGGACGAGGAGTCGATGTGCAACCTGATCGGCTTGGCGATGTCGATGATGTCGCCGATGGACCTGCTGCGGCTGCACGTCTTCGCCACGCAGGGCATCGACGCGCCCAGTGCGATGATGTGCCCCGGCCTGCCCTGCCCCATCCCGGTGTTCCATTTTGATCGGCCCCTGTAGGGTTTTTAGCCTTTTGGCTTGCCAGTGCGATTACCCGGCTTCGGTCCGGTCATTCGCTTCGCCGCGACTTTTTCTCTTCGATCTTCCAGGTGTTCGGAGCCGATACTGACCGCTTGCATGTAGAGCCGGTCCAATTTGTCGCCGCTGAGCGTGTCAACGATACCCTTGATCTCGCGGCGCTTTGTCGCCGCCTGATTGGTCCCTTGAGGGGACATGCCAGCTTCAGAGAGCATGAGCACTGGGTCACCGATCAGCGGAAGTTCTTCAGGCTCGTAGATGCCCCACTTCCCATACTGGTTCAGTTCAACTGCATCTATTCGAAGGCACGTCGCGAGCTTTTGAAGCGATCGATCCTGCAGCTGCGGGGCGTGTTCTGATTTCAGCCACCGCGCCAGGTGACGCTCAGATACATCCAGCGCGCGGCGAAGGGCGGATCGCGACTTCAGGCCCGCGTAATGAGCGCGAGCTTCGATCCAGTCACCCCATCTCCAACCGTTATCGCTCATTTTTTTAGTTTACCACAAACCCATTAGCTGCAACATGTTAAACGATAATGTCTGTCTTAGTCTGGTTTTTACTGGTGATATGTCTTGACTTTGTCCGACATTGTCATTAGAACACCGATATGGGCCACACAAAGCTCAACCCGACCGAAGTCACCGTGCTGGAAGTAGTGCGACGGTGTTCTTCCGCGAAACTCGGCCCACCGACCACCGCGACCATCATTCAGCTATCAGGGTGCAAGCCCAACGCGGTCCGAGTCTCACTGCCCCGCTTAGTTGAACTTGGTTACCTGACCGGAGGCGGTCGCGGCGGGCGAGGTTACGAAGCAACAGAGAAGGCAACCAGCACCGAGGAGGTTGCCGCATAACCAACTACCACACCCCGCCGCCTCGTTGGCGTCGGTCGTGTAACCGCCCGCAGAGCAGCCTCGGCTTAACGGCCGGGGGCGGGCTTTGAGGCTTAACGGCCTCACCAACCCCCGGAAAGGGGTCGGGACCGGCGAGAGCCGTGCCCGGCCCTTGGAGTCAGACCGGCGGTGCGTTGCCGCCAATATCCACACGCACGCGGTGGTGCATGGGCCGCCGCGTGTTTTGAAAACCTGCCGAAGGCGCAACCCACAATCGCCTTCTTCTCCCCGCCAGACGCACGGAAGCGTCGGGCTCGATCGGGGCGGCGGCGCGACGGATCGCGGAACCACGCCCAGCTTTCCCCGGGCGGTGTGTCAACGGCACCCGCCCGAATTTCCCCAACCACGGCAACGGACGCCGTGAGATTTTCATGCCCCCGAGCTTAGAGCATCCGGGGATCGCACGGAGGCAAAATCTTGGACGCGTATTGCGAAAAGAGCGAGCCCGCCGTGATCAACGAGACCCTGCAACAACTCGATCAAAGCGGCATCCTCACCGCCAAACGCATGGCCCACATCCTGGGCCTGGCGATGAACAGCATCTACCGATACTTCAACGGCACGCAGCTGAGGCACGACCAGTTGCGGCTGTTGATCCAGCACGGAGACTCGCAAGTCGGCGCGGCCCTGCTCGCGAGCCTGACCTCGGGCACGCCACACCGACACATCTATATAGACGACGCCCTGGACTTCGACGGGGACGGGGATGTGGATAGCCACGATGTCTTCGGGCACCTGCTGGAAGCGCTGGACGCGTTGTCCAACGAGATGCGGCTGGTTCACGAGGGGCACGCCCCCGACCTGCCGAAGTTCGCGGAACTCACGGCGTGTGTGATGCGCCGCGTGGTCACCGCCGAGCGCGCCATCGCGCATATCGCCGCCGCCCAATCCCCCGCTCAACCCAACCGCCGCAAGGCGAGAACGGTGGGGGGTGTGCGATGAGTGATACCACGATCTCTAAGCAGCTCGAGCGCATCGGCAACCACCGCGCGATGCTGGCGGCGCGTTTCACCAACGACGGCGTCACGGCCGACAACCGCGAAGAGTTGTTGGAGCTGTGCAAGCAGATACGGGATGACAACCACACGCTGGGCGCGCTGCTCGCCGACGCCGCCAACGGTCGCGGCCCGGACGCCTGCAGCCTCACACCTCTGAAACTGACGGGCGCAGTACCCGGGGGCGGGGGTGGATCATGAACGAATCACTAAGCCCCGACCCCCGGACCTTGGACCTCGACCCCACGCTCCCGTGTGTGACCTGGGAGTTTGATATTGAGGACGAAGAGATCGGCGACGTCACGCTGGCGACGCTGGTGTTTTCAAGCGGCGCGGGTCATTGCTCGATGTCGAACTTCACGCCCGATGCCCTGCGTGCGATCGCGGACGCGATGCGTGAACACGCGCACCTAATGGACGGCAAGGGGCCTGCGGGCGAAACCGGACTTCAGCGTCAGCTCGCCAAGGCGATCCCGTACATCGGCGTGCCTCAGTACGCCGTGCCCGACGGCCTGGTCGACGCGTGCGAACGCGCCGCCGGCATCGAGCTGCCGGACGACGATCAGTTGCAACGAGAGTTTGATAAGACCCCTATACCGGAGGACGCGGCATGAGCAAACGACAACCCGCCCGCACACGGCACAAGGCCAGGAAGCCCAGCTGGGAAGAGCCGCGAAGGCGGACCTCGCAGCGCCGCAAGATGCCAAGGCTCCGATACGTGCCACTGAACACGGTGGAGCCCTGCGACAAACCCGGCGGGATCGACCGGCCCCGAAAGGCGAGCGCTGAGCGCATCCACTGCACGTGCGGCAAGACCTACGCGGGCTGCTCGGCGATGGCCGACCCGCACTTCATCGACGAGGACGGCGAGTGGACCGTGGTGCGCCGCCTGTACTGCGACCACTGCCACCACATCGTCATGTGGGCCGAGCTCTGCCGTTCCGATGGCACACCAACGGGCCTGGTCAAGGGCGAGCCGGCCACGATCACCAAGCCATCCATCATCGACGCGTTTCTACGCCGGCACCCCTGGGCCGCCGGGATCAGTCAAACTTAACCAAGGAGTCGACCGTGCTAATTATCTACACGATCTTTTTTGTGATCTTCATCGCGGCGCTTTGCCTCGCCGGTATCCTCGCGCCGCTGTTCAAGTCGCACGAGT
This sequence comes from Phycisphaeraceae bacterium, assembly GCA_029260635.1. Classification (GTDB taxonomy): domain Bacteria; phylum Planctomycetota; class Phycisphaerae; order Phycisphaerales; family Phycisphaeraceae; genus JAJRRS01. The sequence goes on from JAJDCW010000235.1 coordinate 3,646, forward strand.
CCCTGAACCCACCCCCCGGAAACGCAGCCCCCGGCACGGCGATCACGCCGGGGCTCGGCGACAAGGGCGACGACGAACACCCACACATCGACATCGCAGCCTGAACCCATGACCGCACTCGCCCTCCGACACCCGCCGCCCGAACCCAGGCGCCAAGGCCCAGGCCCTGACGCCGTGGACTGGCCGCGTTGGCTGGAGGTCAAGGACGCGGCGCGGCTGCTGGGCGTCCACCCCGGCACGCTGAAGCGCAACGCGCCGAAGCTGGCGAAGCGCGGCGAGGCGAGGTTCATGACCGGCCCGGACGACCAGCGCCAGCGGTGGTGGATCAACCGCAGCCACGACCTGCGTCTTGCGCCCGGCAAGGCCGGCGAGGCGCACCGGGCACCGGACCTGAGCATCTACGCCGAGAAGCAGGTCAACCTGGCGATGCAGCGGGCCGCGTGCGTGAAGCGCTTGTGGATGACGCGCGCCCGCGAGACGCGGCCGCAGAAGGACTGGCTGCCCGGGCTGATTAAGGAGCTGCGGGGCGAGCACCCGCAGCTGAAGATCAGCCGCAGCACGCTGTTCACCTGGCACGCGGCCTTCAAGGACCCGGCCGACCTGGTGAACCTGATCGACACACGCGGCGGCAACACACGCGGCGAGCCCGACCCGACCTGCTGGGGCATCTTCCGCCAGCTCTACCTCACCGAACACAAGCGCACGCTCAAGAGCTGCTGGAAGCGCGTGCGGCAGAAGGCCAAGGCCGACGGCCTGACCTGGTGCAGCTACCCGCAGCTGCTGCGCCTGGTGCGTGAGAAGATCGGCCCGTCGGAGCGGTGCAAATACCGCGACCCCGACCGGTACCGGTCCAAGCACTCGGACTACCAGGACATGGACCCCAACGCCTGGGCGCCGGGCGTCTGCTGGCAGGGCGACCACTCCGTGCTCGATATGTGGTGCAGCTACCAGGGCAAGGTCATCCGGCCCTGGCTTACCGCCTGGATGGACTGGCGCACGCGCAAGATCGTGGGCTGGGTGCTCTGCGAGTCGCCGAACAGCTCGACGATCCTGACCGCGTTCGCCCGCGCGATGCGTGACGAGACCAACCAGGGCGGCCCGGACATCGTCTACATCGACAACGGCAAGGACTACGCGGCCGAGACCTTCATCGGCGGCACCAAGGCACAGGTGCGCGAGGCCAGGCGGCTCTTCAAGGGCGGCGAGTACGACGAGCCGGCCTTCAAGGGCCTGTACTCGGTGCTGTCGATCAAGGTGATCTTCGCGCTGCCGTACAACTCCCGCGCCAAGGGCCGCATCGAGCGCTGGTTCGGCTACTCGCTGCACGAGGAGCACGACAAATACTACGACACCTACTCGGGCCGGAGCCCGGAGACGCGGCCCTCGGACCTGACAGCGATCCTCAAGGACGGCGGCAAGACGCCGACCTTCGAGCAGGTCCGCGCACGGCTGGCCGAACACATCGAACGCTACAACCGGTCGTGTGAACACCACAAAGACGACCTGGACGGCCTGAGCCCCGACGAGGCGATGCGTCTGGCGCGGCGGCGCATGTTCGCCGACCCCGGCGTGCTCGACCG
>JAJDCW010000236.1 GCA_029260635.1 Phycisphaeraceae bacterium
TTGGCCTGACACTCGCCGCGGCGCTGCTGCCCGCGGCCGGCCGCGCCCACGCAATCACCACCGTCATCGATGTGCCGCCGGACGTGTCGCCGGTGACGATCGGCTCTGATACACAACTGAATCTTTACGACGGCGGTAGCATCCCCGACCTCTTCGAAGCAGGGGCTTTCGGGGTCGTCAGCACCGACGTGGAAGTAAAAATGTACGGCGGGGCCGCGGGCGCGGTCTTCAACGCCTACGCCGGCAGCACGATCAATATCAATGACGGCGTTATCGGCGCGGTCTTCAACGCCAACTCAGGCAGCGTGGTTAATCTTGCTGGCGGCGTCATCGGTGAGCGGTCAACAATCTTTCAGGCAAGCACCCTCAACATGACCGGCGGCTCGGTCGGCTACCAGTTTGATGCGCAGGTCGGCAGCCAACTGAACATCACCGGCGGCGAGTTCCTGCTCAATGACGCTCCCATCGCCGGGCTCGGTTCGCCGGGGGATTCGATGCAGCTGAACCTGCCCGACGAGTCCAGGCTGACCGGGACACTGCCGGACGGATCGGTGTTTGTGTTTAATAAATCCCTGTGGGGGGTCGACAGGATTGCGGAAGGCGTGCTGACGCTGAACGTCGCCGCCCTGCCGTCCGCGACGCCGGTCATCATCAACGCCCCCGCCGACCCGGTGCCCAATGGCCTGCGGTCGGGCCAGACACTTAACCTCGGTGCGGGTGCGGAGATCGGCGACCACTTTGCCGCTGTGGACGCCACCATGAATATCAATCAGGGGACCGTCGGCATCGGCCTGGAAATCGTGGATTCCACGGTCACGATGACCGGCGGCTCGGTCGGTCGACATTTCAAGGTCTACGGGCACAGCACCGTCAACGTCTCCGGCGGCACCGTGGATAGTAACTTCCATATCCGCGATAGCAGCACGCTGAATATCAGCGGGTCCGCGTTGTTGGACGGCCCTCTCGCTTTCCCCGGCGGGACAATCAACATGACCGATGGTGTCGTGGAACGCCTGGTCGCCTTCGAGCAAGGCACGCTTCATGTCAGCGGGGGCAACGTCCTGAATGCGATGCATACCTATGCGACCAGCTCGGCCAGCCTCTACGGCGGGGAGTTTGAAATCGACGGTGTGCCGATTGATGTCTCGGCAGCGCCCGGCGGGACGATGGACGTCAATGTCCCCGCGGGTTCGATCCTGACCGGCACACTCGCCGACGGGACCGTGATCGTGCTGTCGGAACTGGACCGCAACCCGAACATGCACGACGAAATCGCCGACGGCACGCTTAGGCTAGTCGCCGCCTCGATACCTGCCGTGACGCAGAGCGTGGTCAACGTGCCCACGGACACCGCACCGATCCAGCTCCGCGCAGGCCAGACACTTAACCTGACCGCCGGGGGCGCGATGCCCGACGGACTCAAGGCGATTAACACGACGCTGAACCTCACCAGCGGAACCGTCGGCCAGGAAACCGAGGTCTACGGATCGACCGTCACCCTCAACGGCGCAGCCGTCGGCGACAACTTCGATCTGTACCAGGATAGCCACCTGACGATCCACAGCGGGTCGATCGGCAAGTGGTTGGATATCACCTCGGGCAGCACAGTCACCATCACCGGCGGGAGCATCGGCGATTATGTCCGTGTCGGGGACGTGGACAACTACAGCACCCTGGCGGTCTTTAATATCGAAGGCGGCAGCGTCGGTATATCCATGAACGCCTTCGCAAACACCACGGTGAATATCACCGGCGGGACCGTCGGCTCCGGGTTCGACGCCCAGGACGGCAGCACCGTGAATATCAATGGCGGAGCCGTCGGCGATTACTTTGACGCTTACACCGGCAGCACCGTCACGATGAACAGTGGGTCATTAGGCACAAACGCCCGGGTGTACGCCGACAGCCAGGTGACGATCAATGGCGGGACTGTCGGGGGGCTGACCGCACGGGAAGATGCCCAAGTGCATGTCAACGGCGGCGACCACGGCTTGTTGAGCACACGCGGTGGGCATCTGTACCTGAACAACGGCCTGGTCGATGAAGTCATCGCATCAGATGACGGCATCGTGACCATGACCGGTGCAACGGTGGACGCCTTGAACGCAGGGAACGGCGGTATTGTCAATGCGATAAATGGCACGATCGCATCGGCCACGCTGCAAACCAACGGCACACTGAACATCAGCGGTCATACCGAGGTGGGTCAATTAGACCTCCTGGGCGGCGGGGTCAACCAGGCCGGCGGAACCGTCGGGGACGGCGTCAGCCTGTTCTATGGAAGCCATTACAACCTATCCGCCGGCACGGTCGGGGACGGGTTCCATGCAAACGCGGGCACGTTTGTCAACATCTATGGTGTGGCGTTTATGCTCGACGGCGTGGACCTGACGCCAAGCCTGACACCCGGCGCCGGCTTCACGATAGAGTCGCGCGACGCCACCCTTGAAGGCATACTCACCGACGGGTCCTCGTTCAGCTTCGACCTTAACGTGGTATCCGCTCCCGGCAACGACTACTTCAGCCCCGACATGATGCTGAATATCCGGCTGGCGACGCTGATTGGCGACCTCAACGGCGACGGGTTTGTGGGTATCCAAGACCTGGGCGTCGTGCTTTCACACTGGAATCAGACCGTCACCCCCGGCGAACACCTGCTGGGCGACCCGACCGGCGACGG
>JAJDCW010000237.1 GCA_029260635.1 Phycisphaeraceae bacterium
GGCAGCCTCTTCACCGCCTTCAACTTCGTCGAGAAGCCCGACAAATGGGGCTCGTGGGGAGCGCTCGAGTATCAGGATCAGGATATCGACGAGGCCCACAAGTACCGCGCCCTGCTCGACTATCAATCAAACAGCAAGGACTGACCAAACGGCTCTCGAATTTTCGATCAAGTAAAGCCGTGCCTGGTCCGATGGTTTAACGCCCATCCCAGCACACACAATAACGACACCGTCCCCGGCTCGGGGATGTTCGCAATGTTTGTTGGTGGTACGCCCGCGTTCCAGTTCCCCAGCACCTCGTTCAGGTCGTCGATCCCCACAAACCCGTCACCGTTGACATCGCCCATCCCCCACACGCCCGCATCCGCGGCCCCGTTCCAGTTCCCAAGCACGATGTTCAGGTCGTCGATGCCAACGAATCCATCCGCATTAAGGTCGCCCGGTAGCAGGGCGAGTATGTACAACGAGGTCAGATCGTAGTGCAGGCACAGACTCACGCCCGCGATGTCGGGCAACAGGACACTTGAAAACACGCCCGTGATACCCAGCGAGGCATTGATGATTTCGTAGGCGTCACCGATGACCGGCAGGTGCCCGCCGGTCAGCAAGACACGGAGTGAACCGTCCAGATCAATGCTCTCGGTAACCAGCAACCGGTCGTACTGACCGAATAGCGAGCCGCCAAGTTCTTCCAGATAGGAAGCGGTCGAGGAGAACTGTGCCGAGGAACGGATGGTCGCCGTGCCCGGAGAATCGCCGACTTCCATGAAGCCGTGGTTGATCAGGTCGACGCCGAGTTGCACGCCATCCATCAGTTGGAGGTTGGACCCACCCTGATTGATCAGCGAAGCGGTGCCGCTGAGGGTTGCCCCGGCCTGGATGTCGGTCTCGCCGATCAGAAGCAGGTTGGCATTGATGGTGGTGTTGCCGACGGACTCGAAGAGGCTGTCGGAAGTGATCGAGGATGGTTGGGACTGGACCGTCATGGTGCCGGCCTGACGGAACTCCGGTGCGATGTAGTTGCCGCCGGTGAGGTTGACCTGGCCCGAGTTTCGGATGCCGTCGTGGATCATGCGGAAGTTGAACCCGTTGCCGACGTTAAGTATGCCGTCGAAATTTTGGATACCGGCGAAGTTGTGCTGCACCGTGATGTGCCCGCTAAGTGCGTTGATCACACCGACTTCATTGCTGCCGTCAAGGTCGAGGCTGAACGCGTCAGGGATATTCAGGAAGAGCGTGCCGTTGTCGGCCGTGAGTGTGCCGCGGTTATTGAATCCGTCGTTGGTGATACTGCCGTGTCCGACGGTCAGGCCGTTATTGGTGACCGAGTCGCCGGCGAGCGCACCGCCGTCAAGCTCCACGGCCTGCACAAGGCTGGTGTCAAACGTACCATTTAAAAAGAGCGTGCCCGAGCCGTCGTTGGTACCGATCCGCGCGAACGCCGCTGGGTTGAAGCTGGAACTGTTGACCAGCAGCGTCCCGCCCGAGGCGAGCATCCGCGCGCCCAGGCTCATGCTGATCTCGTTGGGGGTGACCGTGCCGTTGCCCACCAGCGCATCGAACGTGCCGAAGCTAAGCCGACCGGGCCCGGTGATCGAACCGCCGTCGATCGTGTTTGGGTCGCTCGTGCTGCCGCCGCTGAGTGAGAGGACGGTGTTGGCCGCCTGGAAGACGATATCGCCATCGATATCGACCCGCGCAGCGAAGCCGGTCCAGGCGTTGATGTTGGCCGTGCCGGAAAGCGTGAAGTCCTGCCCGGCGATCGAGGTGTTGGTGCTGTTGACGGCGTGGTTGACGTTGAGTGTGCCGGCGAGCGTCCAGGGCGCGGGCGTGTTGATCGTCAACGAGGCAAAGGCGTTGTTGATATTGATCGTGCCGTTGTATCCGCCGGTGGTATCGATGGCGTCTGCGTTGATGGTCAGGTCGTCGGTCAGGAACCAGACGACACCGGCACCAACCGTCCCGTCCATATCAAAGACGTCGGCGTTGATGGTTGCGGCGACGGCGACCGTGGCGGGGCCGTCCTGACGGGCGATCCCGTTGATGGTGGTCGTGCCGAACCAGGCGGTCGGACCATTGAACTCGATATCTCCGTCCCCCGCGGCCGTGCTGAAGGTATTGAACGTCCCCCCGCCGATGGAGGTGGTCCCATTGAAGTCCAGCGACGCGTCCTGTGCGAGCGTGATGGTCCCGCCGGTGATCTGGGTAGTGTTGTCGAAGTCCAGGGAATCGTCGACGCCGATGGTGATGGAGCCGGAGGTCATCGTGACCGGCGCATCGAACTGTGCCTGACCGATCGTAGACCCGTCGCCGCCGACGTCGTCCACATCGACGGTCCCGCCGCTGATTGTAACCGTGCCGCCGGTCACGCGAGCCGCTTCCAGTGCGGTGTCGCCGCCGTTCATATCGATCAAACCACCATTGCTGCCCAGCGTCCATGCCGCGTCGATGCGGATGAAGAAGCCCCCATCGATATGCATAGTCCCGTCGAAAGCATCCAACAGCCCGCCGGTATCAAAGATCAGGTTGCCGCCGTTTGCAAACAATTCCCCGTCACCGCTGGTCCCGTCCAGGTCCCACGCGGTCGCGGATACCGAAGTGAACGTGATGGTTGAAGCACCATCCACATCAATCACCCCGTTGTTCACTAGGCGCTCCGAGACATCGACCGATGCCGCCGCGGCGTTGACGGCTTCGAGTTGCGTACCCAGATCGATTGTTAATCGTCTCACGTCCACCAGCCCGCCGGTCATCTGGATCTCGGCCTGGTCCTGGATGAAGGCTTCGTCGGCCTCGAGTTCACCACCCGCGTTGATGAAGATATCCGAGTCCTGCCCTGTGACGGTGACATCCTGAGTGATGTCAAGCTTGAAGCTGTTGATATCGACGTTGGCACCCTCGCTGACCTGAAGATTCTGAGCAAACCCGTTGGCGGTAAGCGACGCGCTGATCACCGTCCCAGCCCCCTGCGAGTCGCGGACAAAGGCGTCGTCGTTGCTGTCCGGATCACGGGTCCCGGTCCAGTTAAAGTCGTTATTCCAGTTCCCCCCGCCGAAGAACTCGCGCCGAGGAGCGTCGACCGTGAGATAATTGTTCCCGGCGGCCATCGCCATCAGGTCGGAGTGGCTGGGGAGTATGCGGTTGCCCGCCCCACCGAGCGAGGGGAACATCAACGCGTTGGGGTCATCCAGGTGACCCAGAAAGTCACTAGGCTGGTCTACGGTGTCAGCGGCAAGCGCCGCGCCGAAAACAAAATTGGGGTTGAAGTCGTAGTCCTGGTCAATCGAAGCCTCGTTCTGCGTGCCCGGGCTCGCCGAGCTCATCCCCAGCGCGTGCCCGACCTCGTGCAGCACAAGCGTGAACATGTCAATATTCCCAACCGCGCCGCCGCCCGTCGCTGCGCCCCTAAACCCAACCTCGAAGGTGTCGGGGACCGGGTTGGTGAAGTTGTACCAGTCGGCCTGGTTGGCCCCCCCGATGTCACGCCAGAGCGTCTGGGTCATGTTGAACTCTTCGTTCAGCGTGGGTGTGTTGTCGTAGAAGTAGCTTCGCAGTGCGCCGCCGTTACCGACCCGGGTATCGATCTTGATGTTGGCGACGTTCTCCCGGTTGTTCCCGTCGGCAGAGATGAAGTCGTGGTCGCCCAGCAGAGTCGGCAGGTCGGTGTACCAGAAGTTGATCGTCAGCGTGTGCCCCCCGTCCTCAAAGATGTCTTCGTAGTAGGCCTCCACAGCGTTGAAGATGTCGTCTAGCTGCGTGGCCCCGACGTCGAACGCCGGGTTCACCGCGCCCGCGCCGGCGGGGTTGTAGGTGGTGATGATGTTGATCGCGGATGCTGGTGCCGCAGCACACAACAGACCCGCCACCAACGCCACGCGCTTCACGGTATGAGTAGCCACAGGTAACCTCCAGGCTGATGAGGGAATTCAACACCCGCGACAGGTTGGTCTTGTCCGCCCGCCCCATCACGCCCGCCGATACCTCAAGTGAAATGTTAATTGCAACGGGCAAGCCGCCGCCACAGATTCACGATTGGTGGTGGACCCTTGCAACCGATACACCACCGACACACGGTCATTACACACGAACGAACCACCCCAGTCAATGGTTTTCCGTGTGTACCCGGTTAAGTAATCACAAGACCGATCATGCTGAATAGCGCCTGCGCCCCCATATCCCGACATACCCCAGCAACATGACCCCAAACACGCCCGGTTCCGGGATATTTACGGTACTTGTCGGCGGCGTGCCCGCGTTCCAGTTGCCCAGCACCGTGTTCAGGTCGTCGATCCCCACAAAGCCATCCCCGTTGGGGTCCGCCAGCGGGTCGCCCGGCGGGACGTTCTGGTTCCAGTTGGCCAGCACGATGTTCAGGTCGTCGATCCCGACGAACCCGTCGCCATTAAGGTCGCCCAGCAGCTTGGTGACATTGACCACGACGCTGGTCGGGTTGTAAATGACATCGAAGATCAACCCGCCGCTCAGGTCGTTGATCGTGTCGAACGTGCCGACGATGCTGCCGGCTTCGATGATCGTAAATGTGTCACCGATGTCGGGTACGAAGCCGTTGATAAGGGAAAGTTCCAGCGTGCCGTCGAGGATGGCGTTGAAGCCGGTCACGTCCAGGGAGTCGAACTCACTGCCGGTAAGCCCGCCGATCTCGAACTCGGCGACCCCCGTAGAACTCTGGCCGTAGTCGGCATTGAGCGTGACGCTGCCGGGAGAAGCCCCGATCTTCATCCGGCCGTTCATAACCAGCGGAGCGTCAAGCTCGGCCCCGTCCTCGAGAATCACGGTGGCAAGTTCGGCGATAACCAGCGCGCCCGGGCCAGTAAAGGTCACGCCGGCTTCGATCGTGTAGG
>JAJDCW010000238.1 GCA_029260635.1 Phycisphaeraceae bacterium
GGCGGTGTCGGCACACTCGACGACCTGCGTGCCTTGCGTGACCTGCCGATCCAGGGCGCGATCGTCGGCAAGGCCCTTTACGAAGATGCGTTCACGATCGACCAAGCCATCGAAGCGTTTGAGAAATGAAACAGGGATGAATGCAAATGACCACAGAACGTTGATCGTTGATTAATTGACTCAACGAGCCACAGCCGTCAGGCTGTGGTCTGGGTTTCACACACCTTGATCCGCGTTTATCATCGCTCATCCCTGTTTAAGAAGATTGAGTCGTAACCATGACCGACCCACACGAAGAATACGAAGACCAGGAAGACAACCCGCTGCAGGGCTATTTCGACTGGCAGGTCACGACGCTGCTGCTGGCGTATGACCTGATGGACCCGATCTCCGGCGACGACCCGAAAGTGATCGAGCAACGCCGTGTGGACACCGAGCAGGAGGTGCGCGAGTTCACCCTGGCCGTCGTCCCCGAGATGTACCTGAACGACCCGAACCTGGACTGGCCCCCGGAAGTGATGATGGCCATCACCCGAGCGACGTTCGACCGGGTGAATCAGATCACAAGCAAGTGAGCATCCCCACAAAGCCCGCGATGCCATCGCGGGTCCCCCTGAACGCATCTGCAAGCCTCCTGAACCGATATACCACCTCAAGCCCAGCCCGGGGCCGAACTTAGGTTTTGGGGCCATAGTGTTGAATTATACATAACATATATTATCGGCGGTTTTTACGGGTCAGGCAGGGGGGTTTCAAGGAACTTCCCAGACGGGTGTTTTGGGCTTGATCAACACCTAATCCCCACCCCAACGCCACCGTGCCGGCTCGCCTTTCCAGACACATACCAGGATCATGATGACCAGCATCAGGACCTGCCAGTAAATCAGAAGCATCATGTCAGACTGTGGACGGTTTGAATAAACAAGAAGCGCCGTGACACCGAGATTCAGCACCAGCCAACTGATAAAGAAAACCCAGCCCTGACGGTTGCAAGGCAGTCCCCAGCCCCAGCCGTAACGCTTGGCCCTAAACCAGTAAATACGCTCTTTGTCATCCGGGCGGTCTGGCATGTGACCCAGATTCTACCACTGATTATGCCCAAGCTAAATGGTTTATCGGAGCATCCATAATAATAAAAAAGCCCGTGACTTTCGCCACGGGCTTTCCTTGTTGCAATGTCATACTGTTGCGGATCAGCCGATCGCGGCCTGAGCCGCAGCTAGGCGGGCGATCGGGACGCGAAACGGGGAGCAGGAGACGTAATCCAGGCCGACTTCGTGACAGAAGAAGACGGAGGCGGGGTCGCCGCCGTGCTCGCCGCAGATGCCGCACTTCAGGCCCTTCTTGGCCCCCCTACCCTTGGCGACTGCCATCTCGACGAGCTGGCCAACACCCGTGGAATCTAGAGACTGGAACGGGTCCTTCTCGAGGATTTCCTGATTTATGTAGTCAGGCAGGAAGGTGTTGACGTCGTCACGGCTGTACCCGAAGGTCAGCTGGGTCAGGTCGTTGGTGCCGAAGCTGAAGAAGTCGGCACTGAGCGCGACCTCATCAGCGGTCAGGGCCGCACGCGGGATCTCGATCATCGTGCCGATGGTGATGTCCAGCTTGCCCTTGTACTTCTTCTTGGCCTTGACGTCCTTGATGACCTGCTCGGCCTGCTCCCGAAGGATCGAAAGTTCCTTACGCGTGCCGACCAGCGGGATCATGATCTCGGGGATCGCGTTGACCTTTTTCTTTTTGCAGAGGATGGCGGCCTCGACGATCGCGGTTACCTGCATGCTGAGGATCTCAGGGTACGTGATCGACAGCCGGCAGCCGCGGTGACCGAGCATGGGGTTGGACTCGTGAAGCTGCGAGACACGGTCTTTCACCACAGAGGCCTTGACGCCCAAGATCTTGGCAAGCTCGCCTTGACTCTTGGGATCGTGTGGCAGGAACTCGTGCAATGGTGGGTCCAGGAGGCGAACCGTCACAGGCAGGTTCTTCATCGCGGTGAAGATGCCAACAAAGTCCTTGCGCTGATAAGGCAGAAGCTTGGCCAAGGCCTTTTCACGATCAACACGGTCCTCGGCGAGGATCATCTGGCGCATCGCCAAGATACGATCGCCCTCGAAGAACATGTGCTCAGTACGCGTGAGGCCGATGCCTTCGGCACCGAATTCACGGGCACGCTTAGCGTCGGCGGGTGAGTCGGCGTTGGTGCGGACCTTCAGCTTGCGGTACTTGTCGGCCCACTTCATCACGGTGGCGAAGTCGCCGGACAGCTTGGGGGTGATCGTCGGGATACGGCCAGAGAATACTTCACCGGTCCCGCCATCGATGGAAATCTCGTCCTTGTGGGTGTAGGTCTTGCCCCCCACTTTGATCTTACGGCCCTTCTCATCGATGTGGATGTCACCGGCGCCGGCGACGCAGCACTTGCCCCAACCACGTGCGACGACCGCGGCGTGTGAGGTCATGCCGCCGGTCGAAGTAAGAATGCCTGCTGCGGAGTGCATGCCGTCCACGTCTTCGGGGCTGGTTTCCTTGCGTACCAGCAAAACCTGCTCGCCGTCGTGTGTACGGTCCACGGCTTCTTGAGCGGTAAAAGCGAGTTTGCCGACGGAGCCGCCGGGCGAAGCGGGCAGGCCTACGGTCAGCGGCTTTTGCTTCTTCTTGGCAGCCGGGTCGAAGCTTGGCAGGAGCAGTTGAGTCAGGTCGCCGGCGGGGATGCGACGAATGGCTTCCTTTTCGGGGATCAGCTTCTCCTTGACCATATCGCATGCGATCTTGACGGCCGCTGCACCAGTGCGTTTGCCGGTCCGGGTCTGGAGCATGTATAGGGTGCCGGCCTCGATGGTGAACTCGATGTCTTGCACGTCCTTGTAATGCTTCTCAAGCTTGTTCTTGATAGCGATCAACTCTTTGTAGACGCGCTTGTTCCATTTAGGCATCTCGCTGACGTGCTGTGGCGTGCGGATGCCAGCGACGACGTCTTCGCCCTGGGCGTTGATGAGGAACTCGCCGTAGAACTCGTTCTTGCCGGTGGATGGGTCGCGGGTAAAGGCGACGCCGGTGCCGCAGTCGTCGCCCATGTTGCCGAACACCATGGTCTGGATGTTTACCGCTGTGCCCTTGAGGCCGATGATCTCCTGGATCTGCCGGTAGCGGATGGCGCGTGGCGCGTTCCAGCTACGGAATACGGCTTCGATGGCCAACTCCAGCTGCTCAAACGGGTCCTGCGGGAAGGGTCGGCCTGCGTATTTCTTAACAACCTTCTTGTAGGCGTTGCATAGCTCGATCAGGCCTTCAAGGTTGACGTCGTTGTCGTCGCTGACACGTTGCTTCTTCTTGACCTTATCGAACTCAGCCTCAAAGTAGTGGTGGTCGACCCCCATGACGACATCACCGTACATGTTGATCAGGCGGCGGTAGGCGTCGTAGGCGAAGCGCTTGTGGCCGGAGCCGCGGGCCAGGCCTGTGACGGCTTCGTCGTTCAGGCCCAGGTTCAGGACGGTGTCCATCATGCCGGGCATGGACATGGCTGCGCCGGAGCGGACGGAGACGAGCAGCGCGTTGTTGGAGTCGCCGAACTTCTTGCCGCTCTCTTTTTCGAGCATCTTGATGGCTTTGTGTGCCTGGTCCATGAGGCCGGCGGGCATCTTCTTGCCCTGCTGGTAGTATTGGTCACAGCACTCGGTGGTAACGGTGAATCCTGGAGGCACGGGCAGGCCGATGGAGGTCATCTCGGCGAGGTTGGCGCCCTTGCCACCGATCAGTTCCTTCATCGTGCTGTTGCCGTCGGTCTTGGTCTTGCCGAAGTAGTAGACCATCTTCTTGGCGGAAGAGGTTTTCTTTTTGGTGGTAGCTTTCTTCTTGGTCTTTGCGGCCATGGTGGTAGTCCTGCGTCTTTCTCTAATCGGTCAGAGGTTAGGGGGTGGCGGAGCACGGCCCGTTGCCGGGGACGGGAGACACCGATTGTCTGCTGCACGCCGGATGCGGTGGCAGAGGGTCGGTCGTCCCAGCCGGTTCGGGGGGGGTAAAATCCGCTTGGTTATACAATGATGCCTCAGCGGACCAGATGGCTTCGGACGTAGCCGGTAGCCATACAGGGTGGCGATTCTAGTGTCTGAGGGGATAGCGTCAATCCAACGGACCGAGCCTGCTGTGTCGAAGAGGCCCCAGACGCCAATACCGCTTCATTGTGTGGTGAAATCCAGAAAATGAGACCGGGGAGCTACCCCCCCTGCCGCCCTACCGCTGGACAAATACAAGCACCTCGCCGGTGAAGACCTGTCCCATCGTATCCCAGCTGATCATCACCGGACCATCCACCGGATCGAGGACATGGATCGTCTCATCCGTGACGCGTGTGACCGTAACCATATGCCTACGAGTGGGTTCGTACTGCAACGGTGTGAGCATGGGCAGCGGGAGCTGTTTCAGGTCTATTAACGATACTTCAAGGATTTCGACCTCGTAGACCGAGTGTTTGAGACGCTGTTTCAGGCCGTACATCGCCCGCAGCGTGGTCGATCCCGTGCCCGGGCGGGTCTGAGTGAGCTGGGCCATCTGCTTCTCACTACTCTGAACACCCAGCAGGTCCAGGGCCTGAGCGCTGGCCGCCGCGACACAGGAGTAGTCCTGGGATTGCATCACCGGCTCATCCTTGATCGTCCCGGCAAAGCCGATCTCGGGGGTGGACTGAAGCATCCACAGCCCACCATTAACAAAGAAGACCGCGCCGAACATGATCGCCCAGGTAATAACGCGACGCTGCCTGGGCACCTGTGCCCTGGACCAGGCGAGCCCGAGCAGGAGCATGAAGAACGGGACGCTGCCAACACCCTCGATGCTGGAGAGGATCGGCAGCGGGATCAGCTTGACCGCCACGGCCGGGTGGTAGGAAAGCCAGACCCAGGTCCCCATGCACGCCAGACCGGTCAGCAGCGTCGCTCGGGCCGTTGATACCGACCGCCTGCCCAAGTAGTACCCCCCCGCCCATGCGAGCGAGCAGATCGCCGCGATCGAGATAAACCAGCTGATGGTCGGGTCCATGCACTCCGCCGATCGGCGGAACCAACAGAGATGCCGTTGCCGCCTGGTGACCTGAAATATGCGGGGCCCAAACGTGTCAGGCCGTAGCCTTATTGGTCGGCATGACACACCCACGAGTTGTTTCAACCCACGTGTAACCCTTAGCGGACCAACGGTGGCTTCACGGCATAACCGATACAACCATCACAAACCTACCTTGCCCGCATTGCGGGATGACTCGTGATCCCACACAATGACGGCTGTGTTTGAAAATAGTCCCTCAGATCTTGCCAGAAAGCAGCGTAACGCCTGCGCGGCAATTAAGTTCGAGATCGTATGCGCCGTCGTCGCGGTGCTCTTGGCGATCTTTTACCCTTTGATCTACTCATTCGAGCCCGAGATCGCTCTGAGAGACGCTTCGGGTAAGGTCGTTGAGTCGGGATATTTACTACGGTCACAAGGCATCAATTACAACCGGCCAGGGATCCGAATCGAAATCAACGATGAAGTACGTACGTATTCGACCTACTACAAACAAAAAAACGTCTTGCTTCAGTACATGCCGGGAGATGAGGTTGATATACGTCACTCAGGCTCTCAGATATTCGCAATCTCGTCTTCAGGTCGCCCCGGTTTCACCTACGCCGACTATGCGAACCATCGGATCGACCAATACAGATGGATGCGATGGGGATCGATCATCGTGGGCGTCGGGTTCACTGTGATAGCCCTGTACACCATAATCAGGTACCGCATGACAGGCAGCACGGGTATTCACGAAACAATCGCTAACCTCAAATCTGAGTAAATAGTAGGCCGTATCACGGGAACAGGTCTTCCGGGATCGGCTTGAGCTTGCCTTCGCGATCCACGCAGACGAGCGTAGTCTGTGCGGTAGCTAGAAGCTCATCGCCTCGGCGGACCTCGTAGGTGTGCTCGACCTTGACGCCGGCGGAGGGCTGGGCCTTGCAGATGATCCGTAGCTCGTCGTCGTACTTCGCGGGCTTGTGGTAGCGCAGGCTCATCCGTGCGACCACGAAGAACACCCCCGCCGCTTCCAGGTCCTTGTAGTCGTTGCCGCGACGGCGGAGCAGGTCGGTGCGGGCGATCTCAAGCCAGACCGGGTACACCGCGTGGTGTGCGACATTCATCGGGTCGCATTCGCCGTATCTCACGCGCACCGGCACCTCGATGTGCCGATCATGGTCGTGGCTTTGTTCTGACATAGGTCTCATTACCTTCACAAATCAAAGTAAACGCCGCCTACTTCTCAGACTGCGGCGGATACTCTATCAGCGCCTTGTACTTAGGGGCATCCCCGATCGGTTGGGTCTGATACTCAAGGTGGCCCCAGGAGCCAAACTTGCCGGGCTGGCCGACGTCGTTGAACGCAACGAACAGGTCGCCGCCTGCCTGCTCGAAGAGGCGCATATTCATCAGGTACAGCCCGAACATACGTGAGTGCGACTGGGCGCGGATCAACTGGTCGTAGTACGGCAGGTTGTCGTTGCCGTGGGCGCTGAGGTGCTGGCCCGCTTCGTAGCTGACCAGGCGGATAGGCCGGCCGAGTTTCGTTGACCAGTCTCGAGCCATCTGGCCGTGGCGATTGTACCAGTCCTTGTTGTCGCTGCGGATGTTCTGCTCGCAGAAGTCGAGGATCTGTGCCGTACTACTCGCGGCGGTGAGCATCTTGGCCTGATGACGTGTGATCCCGAAGTAGGCCGACGGCGCGACTGCGTCGAACTCGCCTTTGAGTTTGGTCAGCAGTTTTTCTGCGACCCAGGGGTTCTGGAGGTGGACCGCGGCGACACGCACAAGCCGGGTCGGGGCCTGGTCGCCGAACACGTCAGACCAGATCGCGAACGTCCGCCGGTTGCGTTCGGCCCAGGCATCGAAAAAAGCGTCTGAATAGGTCTCCCCATCGCCCAGCCTCTTGATGTAGTCGTGCTGCTTGAACTGGGAATTCCAGACCTCGTTGGAGTACTCGATATAAACCTTTGCGTCCGGGTGCAGCCGATCGCGGACCAGCTCGGCGTATCGGCGGATAAATTCGTCGTCGGCCCGATGGGGGATACAGAACCATGGGTCGGCGTTCAGCTCATTCGCCAGCGCGACCATGTATTCAATGGCCACCCCCCCCC
Organism: Phycisphaeraceae bacterium; assembly: GCA_029260635.1. GTDB lineage: Bacteria > Planctomycetota > Phycisphaerae > Phycisphaerales > Phycisphaeraceae > JAJRRS01. The sequence goes on from JAJDCW010000238.1 coordinate 7,161, forward strand.
TGCCGCCCTGCGTGACCTGCCCCTTGCGTGGCCGACTGGTCCAACGCTGCAAACCCGAGTTGTTCGTATTGGCCCAGTCCATGAACCGGACCACCCGGAACGGCGCGAGGCTGTCGAGGTATTCCTGATGGAACGGAGAGATGCGTGTCTCGTGCTCGATCCGCAAGAGGCTGACATTGGCAACGTTGCCGGTGCGGCGTATGTCGATGCCGTGTTCGCCGGATTTGATGGTGACCTGCGCGCTGTTGGTCCCGGTGGGTTGGGCGCTGGCGTCCCCGCTGAACCGGATCGAACCACTGCCGGACCAGGTGCAGATGTAGGCTCCGGGGGGTGCGTAGCCGGTCTTGAAGATGTGGCCGACACCCCCGTCCCGCCACGCGTCGCTCTGCAACAGTAGGTCGGTGAAGACCCAGGCGCGGGAGTAGTACGTCACGTCGGCGAGATTCATGCCGAGAAAGGGTTTTTTTGCTGGAGTGGTCGGCGTATCAGGTATCACCGGGTCCGGACCGGGCGTTTCGTCGGTCGGCGGTTCGGGTTTCGAGGCTACGGCCAGCATGTGGCCCAGCAGGTCATGGACGGCTGTAGCCTCGGCACGCGACAGGCTCAGCTCACGTTGCGAGGCAACAACTTCCAAAAGCACATCACCGGCAGGCCCCTCGGCGATTTCACCGTAAGCCAGCGGCGCATCCACAGCGTCGGCATTGGCCTGGTAACGCGTCACACGGTGCGTGCCGACCTCAACAGTCTCCGCAGTTACCAGCGATTCGGTCATACACAACACGACACCCAATAACCCGACGAGCCATCGATTCATGCTTTTACCTCACATCCCGGTAGTTATTTAGCTGGGCACGCACGACACGCCCCCTACCCTTGGCTGTCGCGTCATGCTTGTGCGCACATACCCGTCTCTACCAGTCATCACTCTAATCTAAACCTCTGAATACACAGCGTATCACGTTTTATCAATCATCAAGGTCTTCGCGTACTATCACGCCGAAATTGTGCGCACAAACCTGGTTTCAATGGACATAACGTATACTAAGGCCATGGCAGAGTCATCCAACAGCAACGACCGAACCGGGGCGAAAAAAATCTCGCCCGTACCGGCCAATCCGTATGCCGGACCCGCAGGCGGGTGGGGGTCGCTCAAGGCCGGGATCAGTCATGTGCTGCATCAGGGCGGTGCTCTTGGGGCCGCCTCTGCTTTGCTACGGGTCAACCAGCCGGACGGTTTCGACTGCCCGGGATGTGCCTGGCCAGAGCCCGCCTTGCCGGGGGGTGCCGGGACGTTAGAGTTCTGTGAGAACGGGATCAAGGCCGTCAGTTGGGAGACGACGCCCAAACGGGTCGACCGGGCGTTTTTTGCAAAACACACCGTCTCTTTCCTGCACGAACAATCCGACCACTGGCTGGAAGCCAAGGGCCGGCTGACCGAGCCAATGCGATACAACCGGCAGACCGATCACTACGAACCGATCGCCTGGGACGAGGCGTTTCAGTTGCTCGGTGGCAAGTTGCGGGCGCTATCAAACCCCAACCGCGCGGTCTTCTACACGTCCGGGCGGACCTCGAACGAGGCCGCGTTCCTCTACCAGCTATTCGTCCGCAAGCTTGGGACGAACAACCTGCCGGACTGCTCGAACATGTGCCACGAGTCGTCCGGCGTAGCGATGTCGCAAGTCATCGGCACGGGCAAAGGCACGGTCACGATCAGCGACTTCGATCTGGCCGACTGCATCCTGGTCATCGGGCAGAACCCCGGGACGAACCACCCGCGTATGTTGACGGAGTTGCAGAAAGCCTCGAAACGCGGCGCGAAGATCATCACGATCAACCCGCTGAAAGAACGTGGGCTGGAACGCTTCAAGCACCCGCAGCACCCGACGGAGATGCTATCACCAACCAGTGGGACATCTATCACGAGTCATTTCCTGCAACCGTTGGTCGGCGGAGACCTCGCGGCGTTGAAGGGGGTATGCAAGCGGCTCGTGGAGATGGAAGACGTGTCCGACGACAAGGTGCTGGACCGCGCGTTTATTGAACAACACACAACCGGGTTTGATGCGTTTATTGAGGATATCAAGTCCACAAGCTGGTACGAGGTCGAGCGACAGTCCGGGCTCACGCAGCAGCAGATTTCCGAGGTCGCACAGATTTATGCCACTTCAAAGCGAGCCATCGTATGTTGGGCGATGGGGCTGACGCAGCACAAGCACGCGGTGCCGACGATCCAGATGATTGTCAATCTGCTGCTGCTGTGTGGGAACATCGGCAGGGACGGGGCCGGGGCCTGCCCGGTCCGGGGCCACTCGAATGTGCAGGGCGACCGGACGGTTGGGATCACGGAACTGCCATCGGAAGCATTTTTAGATAGCCTCGGAAAGACGTTTAATTTCGAGCCGCCGCGTGAGCACGGCTACAATACGGTCGAAACGATCAAAGCGATGTCGCGGGGCGACGTGGATATCTTCTTCGCGATGGGTGGGAACTTCGCAGCCGCGTCGCCGGATACAAACCACACCTATGATGCGCTACGGCGCTGCGTGCTGACGGCCCACGTTTCCACGAAACTAAATCGCTCGCACACGGTGGTTGGCCAGGACGCCCTGATCCTGCCCTGCCTTGGCCGGACCGAGTTAGATGAGACCGAGGCGGGGCCGCAGCGGGTAACGGTGGAAGACTCGATGTCGCAGGTCCACGCCTCGAAGGGCACACGCAGCCCGGCGTCACCCATGCTATTGTCCGAGCCGGCGATCGTGGCGGGTATCGCTGAGGCAACACTTAAGAATGACCCGACCGACTTCAAGGCACTCGCGGGAGATTACCACCTGATCCGCGACAAGATCGCTGAGGTCATGCCCGATCAGTTCAAGGATTACAACCTGCGCATCGTCAAGCCCGGGGGTTTCTACCTGGGCAACCCCGCACGTGATCGGCGGTGGCAGACTGAAAGCGGCAAGGCCCAATTCACCGTCGCAGACATCCCCGACCTGGCCCTACCGGACGGGCAGTTGCGGCTTATGACGCTGCGGTCGCACGACCAGTACAACACCACGGTGTACAGCCACAACGACCGGTACCGGGGCATCAAAGGCACCCGCCGGATCATCTTCATGCACCCTGACGATCTTGGGTCGGCCGGGCTCAAGGACGGGGAGCCGGTCGACATCGAGAGTCATTATGAGGACGGCGTGCCGAGGAAGGTCACGGATTTTCAAGTCGTGCCTTACGATATCCCGCGCGGATGTGCGGCCGGGTACTTCCCGGAGCTGAACCCGCTAGTGTCGGTCAACTCGAATGCCGACGGGTCGCACACGCCGACCTCGAAGTTCATCCCCGTGACGGTGAGGTCATCCGTATGATCGAGTCTCGGCCGATTTACAAGTTCAGCGGGGGTACGTCGACTCGGGTGAACGACGATCTGGTGATTGAAGAGCCGTTGGAGATCCGGGTACGCGGCAAGTCGGTCGCCGTCACGATGCGCACGCCCGGGGTCGGTGAAGAGCAAGAGACTCAGGACGCCGAGTTGGCGGCGGGGTTTCTGCTAAGCGAGGGTTTGATCCACTCGGCTGACGACGTCGCGCGCATCGATCCATGTGCTCGCTCAGAAGCGGGCAACATCGTTAATATCTTTCTGGCCCCATCGATCAAGCTGGACCTTAATGCCCTGTCCCGGCATGTCTTCGCCTCGTCGAGTTGTGGGATTTGCGGCAAGGCGACGATCGACTCGATCCATCAGCACTTTGAGCCTGTTAGGTCTGATGTCACGATCCCCCCGGATATCCTCGGCGGGCTGCCCCAGAAACTGCGGGACGCCCAGGTCTGCTTCGATAAGACCGGCGGGCTGCACGCGGCGGCACTTTTCGATGCCGACGGTGAACTGGTCGCGGCCCGGGAGGATGTTGGGCGTCATAACGCCGTCGACAAGTTATTGGGCCATGCGCTTCTGAAACAGATGCTCCCGCTGGATCGACATATCTTATTGATCTCCGGGCGTGCGTCCTTCGAGATCGTGCAGAAGGCTTTGGCAAGCGGCGTGCCGATCGTGGCGGCGGTCTCGGCACCGTCGAGCCTGGCCGTTGAGCTTGCCAAGGAATCGAACATGACGCTCGTCGGTTTCCTGCGTGACAGCCGGATGAATGTGTACTGCGGCGAGCAGCGGCTGTCGATCTGAATCAAGATTTCACACTTCTAACATTACTCCCCTACCGCTTTATCAGTATCTGTATCGCGTGATGATGTTCCGGTAACCGTTGCTCGCTATTTTTCCGACGCCATTTAACCGGCGTACACGTTACATCGCCTTCATCCGTCGCCACAGATGGCCGATACGCATTCCTGACAACCATCACGACCAGTCCGGTCGTCATGACAGGAGAGGAGAAAATGGTGTACCACACCCCCCGTCCGTTCTACGCCCGTCGTTTCTTCAAGGTCGCCGTCGCGGCCCTTGCGGTCACGGTATCCACCCTACTGGTCAGCTGTGCTTCGCACGAGACGGCCGCCGACTTCGAACCCGAATGGGAGAAGCTGGTGGTTGAGGTTGCGCGGTTCCCCAAGGCCCAGCCCACCGGCGTCGCCGTGTCCAGCACCGGACGCGTCTTCGTCAACTTCCCCTACTGGGACAACAAGCCGGGCGTCTGCGTGGCTGAGTTGGACGCGGACGGGATCCTCAACCCCTTCCCCAGCCGCAGCTGGAATCGCTGGGACGGTAAGAGCGCGACCTCCGCGCTCCGCTCGTTCGTCAGTGCCCAGGCGATCTACGTCGATGACGACGACTTCCTCTGGGCGCTGGACTCCGGCAGCCCGCGTCAGGACTCCGGCGTCGTCGTCGCGGGTCCCAAGCTCTTCAAGATTGATCTGAGCGATAACAGCATCGCGCAGGTCTTCTACTTCGACCAGAAGCGTGACCTCGCGCCTTACAGCTTCCTCAGCGACTTCCGGGTCGATACCGACAAGAACGTCGCCTACATATCCGACGCCGGCCGTGGCGGGATCATGATCTACAACCTCAAGACCCGTGAGGCTCGCACCGTGCTGCTGCATCACGAGTCGACCAAGCCGCAGGAAGGCGTGGTCGCGCAGATCGGCTCACACCCCTGGGTTAATTTCCTAGGCCAGCGTCCACGCTACGGCGTCGCGGGTGTTGAACTGTCCAACGATAAGCAGTGGCTGTATTACCAGCCGCTGTGTGGCCGTGAGCTGTACCGCGTTCCAACCGATGCGCTTATCAATGAGCGTCTGACCGCTGGCGGCCTGGGTGGCCAGGTCCAGCCCTTGGGTAACACCGGCTCGATCGTCGACGGCCTGTGGATGGACGACAACGACAACCTCTACCTGACCGCGGTTGAGAAGGACGCCATCATCGTGCGTCGGCCAACCGGCGAGTTCGAGACTTTTGTCGCGGATGAGCGTTTGCAGTGGCCGGACTCCCTGGCGATGGGCCAGGACGGGTATCTGTACTTCACCACGTCGATGCGTCACCTCCAGTCGCCCTACCGTTTGGCGGACGTCAAGACTCAGCCATACTTCCTGATGAAGGTGTCGATCGCCAAGGTCCAGCGTGCGGTGGAAGCCAAGCACGATGCCGAGTACGCACGGCTCGCCGCCGACCAGGCCTCCGCCGAGGCCGCGCAAGCCCGTCGGCAGGTGTTGACCAAGAAGCGCCAGGCCGAACTGGTCGCCCGTGCCGCAGAACTGGAAGCCAAGCGGGTCGCCAAGGCGAAACAACTCGCCGAAGCCGCCGCTCAGGTTGAGGTCGAGGCCGCAAGTGCAGCCGAAGCCGCCGCCGAGCAGAAGGCACTGGTTGCCGCCCAAGCACAGGCCGAGGTCGAATTAGCGAAAGCTCAGCTCGCCGAAGCGCAGGCCGCCGTCGAACAGGCCAAGCAGGCCGCGAAGCTGGCCAAGGCTCTGGCGGATGAAGCCCGCGCCAAGGCCCAGTCGGGGCAGCAGGCCAAAGCCAAGGCCCTCGCGGCCCGTGAGCAGGCCCGTGCCGCCAAGGCCGCCTACGACCGGGCCACCGCTCAGGCCAAGGCCGCCCAGCAGTACGCTCTGAGCATCAGCGAGCAGCTTGCCGCTCAGAAGACCAAGGCCGCCGAAGCCAAGCTCAAGGCAATTGATGCCTTAGCACAGGCCAAGCAACAGGTCCTGACCGCCGAGCAGGCAAAGGCCCAGGCTCAGCTTGCCAGGCAGGTCGCCGAGCAGGCCCAGCAGCAGGCCGACGCCGCTGAGAACGCGGAATCGGGCAACCACGGCCCCAACGCGACCCGGACCGTGGAAGTCGAGACCGCCGGTAATTAACTAAAACCTACGGATCAACCACACGACCCGTTTATCTCAAAGCGTCGGGCACACGCCCGGCGCTTTTTTTATGCACATGCCCCGGATTTCTCTGGCCGTGTTGGAGCGAAAACCGTAGACTCGCCGATAGAGATAAATACCCGCGACCCTGTTCATCAAGCACCCCACAGCCGACCCAAATGGCCACGGCTAACATAAAGGGGCAGAGCGTTGCGGGTTTTTTATTGCGCCTGTCACTTTGCTGACACATGTACATCAAAGCCGGCGGTGCTATCCCCGGCGCCATGTTCAGTTAACACCAACAACAAAGTCCACACGACACAGGACCCGCGATGACATCGCGGGCTTTATATCAATCCTTGCTTTGCTTCGCCTGGAGTATCCGCTCGATGTCGTCTGCGGTGTAACCCTTGGCAACCAGGTCACGTTTCAGGCGTACCTCCGCGTCGTGCTTCCTGACCGCATACCAGATCCCTCCGATCACCGCAGCCGTCCCAACAATCACAACCATGGCGAGAGCCGCTATGGGCGTGTTGTTTGGGTTGATGATTGCCTCCCAGTTCACTTCAGCCAACGGAATCATTATTCATCTCCTATCTGTACACCTAAACCGTATGTTGTATCCGTAGTCGTTGGACGATCCGGTGTATGACATCACGGATGTGGAATTCATCAACTATCCGGGTAGATCATGGTCAACGTATCCCCCTCCCCCAGCTTATGCCCCCTGGCGAAATCCGCGATCGGCATCATCTTCGTCCCCGGGGCCTGCACATCGATCAGCCGGACCAGCCCGTCCGCCGTGACGACCTGGTGGTCCTGTACCACCGTCCCCGGCGCGGGGGCTTTCTCCACCGACTCCAGCCCGATCAGGCACGACAGATCAGGCACCGACGCGACCCGGCCAAGCGTCAGCGTTCTGGTCTCACCGGTCGCCTTACACTGCCAGTTCACCCGGCAGCCTGGCCAGGGGGTCAGGCCGTGGATACGGGCACGGACCTTCTCGCAGGCCTGGTTGAAGTCCACCGTCCCGTCGGCCTTGCTCAGCTTGGGGGCCTTCGTCGCCTTGTCGTGGTCCTGCTCCCGGGGGTTCAGCGTCCCACCGGCAAGATCGTCCAGCACCTTACCGACCACGCCCGGCCCGAGCAGCGACAGCCGGTCGTGCAACTCCCCCGCCGTCTCCGTCTTGTCCACCACCAGCGAATCCTCGGCATACACCGGCCCGGCGTCCATCTTCTGCGCCAGCCCGATCACACTCACCCCGGCCTTGTGCTCGTTCTCGATCACCGCCCAGTTGATCGGTGCCGCCCCCCGGTACTTCGGCAGCAGTGACGCGTGCAGGTTCACCGTCAGCTCCCCCAACGCCTCAATAAACGGCTCCGACAATTTCTGCCCAAACGCGATCACCACCGACGCGTCCGCCTTCACATCCGCGACCTGCTGGATGAACTCCGGCGTGTTCACATTCTCCGTCCGCAACAACGCCACCCCCACCTCCAACGCCCACGCCGCGATCGGCGTCGACGTCAATACTCGCTTCCGCCCCGCGGGCTTGTCCGGCTGACTGACCACCCCCACCAGTTCGTGCTGCGCGTACAGCATCTTCGCCGTAGGCAACCCGAACTCACCGGAACCGAGAAACAAAAGACGCATGCGGGACTCCATAATCAATAAAATCCGATTAACCGCGAAGGCGCGTAGAGCGCGAAGGTGAGTCAGAGTATTTTGCCCACAGATTTTCACGGATTGACACAGATTTCAACGCTTTTAACAGATCACTTCTTAATCTGCGCAAATCTGTGCTAATCTGTGCTAATCTGTGGGCCACATTCTTTGTCTTTCTTCGCGCTCTTCGCCCCTTCTCGGTTCAATAATTCTCACCCTTGTGCCGCATCCTCAAGATCTTGCACCGCTTGCCTATTCGCGACCTTATCGATGGCGGGCATGCGGTCGAGGATGAGGATGCCATCGAGGTGGTCGTTTTCGTGCTGCCAGATACGGGCGGCGAGCTGGTCGCTGGTGAGTTGGAATGGTTGGCCTTGCTCGTCAGTGGCGTCGATGGTGATCTGGGTCGGGCGGGTGATCTCGCCGGTGATGTGTGGCAGGCTCAGGCAACCCTCTTCGTGGGGGTGGGTCTGGGGGCTGGGGTTGGTGAGTTTTGGGTTAATGAAGACGCGGTCGTCGCCGGGCTCGCCGGTGGGGTTGGCGACGAACATCCGCCAGGGCAGGCCGACCTGCGGGGCCGCCAGGCCGACCCCGCGGACCTCGTGCATGAGCTGTAGCATCCGGCTGGCCACCTGCCGAACCTCGCCTGTTACGGCTTTAAGGGGCTTGGCGACCTCCCGGAGGGCCGGGTGAGGGTAGTGGACTATCCGAAGCTGGTCGGGTTTAACGGGCATATCAGGGATATTAGGCGAGCTTGCCTAAGCTAACAAGCGGGCGCTAAAATGATGATATCACACGGGTTGGGCTTGACCCGGGCGTGAAACATTGGCATACTGACATGTGTTGTAGCTTGAAATCCCTCAGGCGAACCGGCTTAAAGACATTTCCGGTTGCCCGTCTATAAGGTCTGAAATCCACTAGTCTTCGCTGATTAGAGAGGCGCCCACATGGCCACCGTTACCAAAAAAGAACTCATCGACCAGATCGCCGACGCCACCGGGCAGAAACGTGTCGTAGTCAAGAGCATTGTCCAGACCTTCCTGAACAACATCGTTGTTGAGTTGGGCAAGGGTAACCGCTTGGAGTTCCGTGACTTCGGCGTCTTCGAAGTCAAGCAACGCCGGGCACGCAAAGCACAAAACCCAAAGACCCTCGAAGAGGTCTGGGTCCCGCCCAAGCGGACCGTGAAGTTCAAGGTCGGTCGGCTCATGAAACAAACGCTCGTCGATGAAACCCCCGAAGACGGCGGTGCCGACGCGCCGATCTGATCACCGGTATCACACCGTCAACACTAACTAAGATAACGATTGAAACCCGCATTCTGATGTGCAGGATTGGTCGGTCTGTTCTCGTGTGGTAGGGTTGATGAAGTTATGAGTACTCCGCCGCTACCGCCCGCTGATCATCACACATCACAGACATATGCCGATCGTTTTTATGACGAACTCACCGATGAGTTAGCACGCCTGGACCCCGATGGCCTGCTGCGTCGGCTCAGAATCGTTTCGAGCGCCGGTCCGGTTGTCACAACCGATGACGGTAAACAACTGTTGAACTTCACCAGTAACAGTTACCTCGGTCTTAACGAGCACCCCGCCATGAAAGCCGCGGCGGTCTCGGCTGTCAATGAACTAGGTACGGGCGCGGGCGCGAGTTTATTGGTGTCGGGTCGGTTGCCGATCCACGCCCGGGCCGAGCGGGCCTTCGCCGAGTTCAAGCACGCGCAGGCCGCGCTGCTGCTGCCCTCCGGATACACCGCCAACCTCGCGGCGATGACCGCGCTGGCCGGTCAGGGCGACCTGATCTGCCTGGACAAGCTCTGCCACGCCAGCCTGATCGACGCCGCCCGCACCAGCGGCGCCGAGGTACGCACCTACCCGCACCTGAAGACCGACAAACTCGAACGCCTCCTTCAAAAACACCACGCCGCCGCCGCTTGCGGCTTAGCGCTCCCTGCAATCCAACCATCAGAAATCATAATTCATAATTCAGCAATCACCCGCACCCCCCGCCGATTCATAGTCACCGACAGCGTCTTCTCGATGGACGGCGACACCGCCGACCTCCCCGCGCTCTGTGACTTGGCGGATGAATACAACGCCGTCATGGTCGTCGATGAAGCGCACGCGACCGGCCTGCTGGGTGAGACCGGGGCCGGGTTGTGTGAGGCGCAGGACGTCACGGATCGGGTTCATATCGTCATCAGCACAGCAAGCAAAGCGCTCGGCGGGCTCGGGGGGATCATCACCGCGTCGCAGCCGGTCATTGACACCATCGTGAACCGCGCACGACCCTTGATCTACACCACCGCGATCCCGCCCTCGCAGGCAGCCGTAATTGCGCAGTCGGTCAATCTGATTAAAACAGAACCACAGCTACGGCAACGTGTGCGCGGGTTGACGCTCCGGCTGCGTTCAGAATTGAAGTCTCAGGGCTGGAACCTGATCCCACAGGGCGAGTTCATCACCCCCATCGTGCCGCTGGTCGTGGGGGAGGCGAAAGACGCGGTCGCTCTGGCTGAGCATTTTTACAACCACGGCATCCTCGCCGCACCGATTCGCCCCCCCACCGTCGCCCCCGGCAGTTCCCGCGTCCGCTTGAGCCTGCGCGCCGACATGCCGGAAGAGCATATCGATCGGGTCATCGATGTGGCATCCCGTTTTCTCGTTTGAATGATTTCCAACTCAGCGTAGTCACTTCCATTTGGTTGCCTCCGGTGGTAGAAGCAATTCTTCGCCCATCTCAAGGCCTTGAGTATCCGGGGCGATATACCTAGGCGGGTAGCAGCGCGGTGGATCAGGGGCATCGGCCAGGTTGCGAGACAACTCGCCATCTCCTGATCGTCCAAGCCAGGACGACAGGAGGTATCGATTGCTTGACACCCAGTAATACGCCCTGCGTGCCAGGCCATGAAAAGCGGGCTTGGCAAGACGCATGGCCAGGGGGCGGTAGCGACGAAGCGAGTAGAGGATCATCAGCCAGGCCTTGTCGTCCCGGTAGACATTCCCCTCGTCACTTATTGCAATCAGTTCTTCCGGCTGATCATCTTGCTTCACACCCGGATAACGACGTAATGCTTCGGCTCCACCCTGCGCGAGAAACGACACGGGAACATAACTATGCTGTCCTTGTGTCCAGTGTTTGGCCTTTACACATAAGCCGCACTTCGAATCATACAAAACAGTTAGAGATTTCATGGCCATGCGTCACCTCTTTCGGTATAGCGGGAGCAGAATCTACCCGTTGGCAGAACTGCGGTCAGACTGCGATCCGTTCATCGGGTTGAACCGGCGGCGAAGCACTATCCATCATGGCATTTCGACGCCAGCGGGTGAGGACGTAGAGATTAAAGAAGTGCATACCGCCCAGGACGACGAGTACGAAACCGACTTTGGTACTGAGAAACTCGATTGCCCCCTGCAGGTCGCCCGGCTTATCGCCGCGTCTCAGTGCCAGGGTTACATAGCCGATATTGATCAGGTAGAACCCGACCACCAGCAGGTGATTGATCGAGTCGGCCAGCTTCTCGTTGCCGCCGAAGGCGTCAATCAGGAAGTATCGGCCGTTTTTGTGAAGCGTCCGGGCCACCCATACCGTCAAGGCCACGCTGATCGGCAGGTAGAAAGCATACGTCAAAACCGTGAAGTTCATGGTCATCGTCAGTCTCCTTGTTTGAAGGGGGTTGCGGGTTGTAGTGGACGGCTGAGTTCGACCCCGATCAGGCCGGGGCTCTGGTGGGCGCAACTTTGTTCGGCGTGTCTGAACCAAGGCTCTGTCTTCTTGAGTAACTCGGTGTCGCCCAATTCCACCTCGACACGTCGCTGCTGCCAGGGCTCGTGGCGAATACGGAAGACATGGGGCTTGCCCCTTAGTTGAGTGAAAGCGGCGTAACGCTCGAGGAGGAACTCGTCGAGGCTACCGGGTTGGCTGGGCTTGTAATTCTCGTTTGATGTCGTGGTTTGGTAGTGCAGCCCACCGAAGGGCGTGGTGACGGTTGAGTTTTTGAAGCGGGCGAGGTGGTACGGAAGGCCGTAGGTCAGCGGGCCCAGCAGCACGGCCAGTCGGTTCTCCAGCCACTCGGTAATGAAGTAGATGCCCGGCTCGCCTTGATGTTTGACATAGGTTCGTACATTCAGGAACCAGTGGTCGGAGATCGGCCGAAGCACCTGACGGCTCAGCCATTGGCACGCCGGTGTCCGCATACGTTCGAGCCTGAAGAGCACCAGCGTGACGTAGGCTCGCCCCCGGAAGGTGTGCAGATCAAACGGGACCGATGGTTGTAGCCGCCCGGGAGCGATCTCGAAGTGGATCATCGTGACCTCCCGCCAGTCGTGAAGAAAGACCGCAGAGAAGTCGTGAGAGCCAGTGAAGGGCTGCGGGATGCATTCTGTTATTTCTGTCATGACTGAAATCCGTGGTGCTGGCAAATCACCGGACACAGGCCTTGAACCACTAACCGAACAGCTTGGGGATCTTCTTGCCCATTCGGGCGAACTTCACCATGGCGGGCATGGGCATGTTGCGGACGTGGCCGTACCAGGTCGTCATGGTTTCGACGAAGTCCAGCAGTTCCCCAAGACGCTGGCTGGCCACGGGGTCGACCTTCTTGTTCTTTCCCGCCTCCTCTACACACTGTCGAAGTACGGTCAGCGTGGGGTCGAACTCCCGCTTCTTTCGTTCGTCCATAATGATCCGAAACATCTCCCAGACATCCGTCATCGACTCGAAGTGGTCCCGGCGGTCGCCAAGGACGTGGACGGTCTTGATGATCCCCCAGCTCTGAAGCTCGCGGATGCTGGTGCTGACGTTGGAGCGGGCAACGGAGAGTGTCTCGGCGATCTCCTCGGCTGGGAGCGCCCCAGGAGATATGTACAACAGGGCATGGATCTGAGCAACGGTTCGGTTGATCCCCCACCGCGAGCCCATCTCCCCCCAGTGGAGGATGAATTTTTCGGTGACGGGCGTGAG
>JAJDCW010000239.1 GCA_029260635.1 Phycisphaeraceae bacterium
GGTCTTGTACTTCTGGCTGCTGGATCTCGGCGGACTCATAGACCACGATCATAGCACGCAAAACACCCCCAGACATAAATCAACCCTCGCCGCCTTAGCGGCGAGGCGGCTTCAGCCGCCGGGTTTTCTTAATGAGTCCAATAGCAAAACCCCTGCCGGATTTCAAGACCCGGCAGGGATTTTTGGTTAGTGGTGTAGTCCAAGGGATTCAGGCTTATCTATTCGCCCGCCCTCGCCCAATCATGGCCATACCTAGCCCGATCAATGCCAGCGTCCCCGGCTCGGGGATATTCGCAGAGCCAGCCGTCGGCGGTGTCCCCGCGTTCCAGTTGCCCAGTACCGCGTTGAGGTCATCAATACCCACGAAGCCGTCACCCGATGGGTCGGCCAGTGGGTCGGCTGGTGGGACGAATTGATTCCAGTTGGCCAGCACGATGTTAAGGTCGTTGATACCGACAAACCCGTCGCTGTCCAGATCGCCGACCAGGTTGTTCACGACACTCAGCGTCACGTTGCCCGGGTTGTAAGTTACGTCGTACACCAGCCCCGCGCCCGGCGAGCCAAGCACGCTGTCAAACGTTCCGATGACACTGCCCGCAAGCAGGATCGTAAAGCTGTCACCGAGTGTCGGGGTAAACCCGCCGAACAGTGAGACATCAAGAACGCCCGCCAGTGACGCGATGCCGGTGAGTGTCATGCGGTCGAAGTCGTTAATGCCCGTCCCGGCCAGTTCAACGTCCCACGTCCCGGTTGCCGTCTGCTGGAAATCCAGGCCGGTGGTCTGCCCCGGGGATGCGCCCAGGATGAGCGTGCCTCTGTTCTCGACTAGCACATCCACGTCCGCACCGTCCAGCAGCGTGAGCGTGCTGCCCGAAGGGTTTTCCAATGTCCCGCCGCCCGAGAAGGTGGCACCGGACTGGACCCGGGTGACGGTGTTGTTAAGGATCAGGTCGCCGCCGAGGACCGTGTTGCTGGTCGATTCAAACGTCGTCGTGCCGCTGATCTGCAAGGTGCCGACGCCGCCCGGCACATTGACGGTGCCGCCGATGTCCGTGGCACGGTTCGAGCGGTAGGTCCCGCCGTTAAGGTCCAGCGTTGAAACGGGTTCAAACTCCAACTCAAATCCGTTGGCGAAGACCTCCCGACCGGTATTGGCCTGCACCGTGCCGTTGAACAGGAACGAGAAGGTGTCTTGCAATTCCAGGTCGCCGCCCAGCGCGTTCAACGAGCCGGTATTACCCGTTCCGTCCCAGTCATTACTTGCGTTATTGATGACCAGTGTGCCGCCGCCTTCGGCGGCGATCCGGGTGTTGTTGATGACACGGGAGATCACGGTCCCGTTGCCGTTGATGCCGGCCACGCCGTCATTCGTGATCGTCGCCCCCTGGATCAGGCCCCCCTGAAGGAGGACCGTGCTGGTCACGTTGGTGTTCCACGCCTGAGTCACATTGAGCACCGCCGAGTTGCCGGAGGTCCCGATTGTGCCGATATCCTCAAGCACGCCGTTGACATTCAGCTGGCCACCCTCCGCGATAAGCTGAGCGCTGCCGTCGCCATCGACCTGAGCATTTATCGTGCCGTCGCCGCGCAACGCCCGGCCGCTTGCAATCTGCAACTCACCCGGCCCGTTGACCGTGCCGCCGTCGATCTCATTAGTGTTGCCTGCGACCGTAGTCCCGCCATTGAGACGGAAGTCTTCGCCCACGTCGTTGATATTGAGCGTCCCCCCATCCAGCTTGATCCGGGCATTCGAGGTGCCGTCACCGTTAATGTTAAGCGACGAACCAGCAGTAAAACGCAAGGCCGATCCGCTGGCCGGTGCTAAGAGGAAGGTGCTGCTGGCGGTGTTGCCGTTGTAGGTGATCCCGTTAATATCAAAGACCACGTCACCCCCGCCATTCAGACCGATCTCCAGCGTGGCGGTGTCTGCGACGGTAATAGTCGAATCGATCCCGTCGTTGGCGTTATCGATGCTGTCGGTCGTGATGGTCAGCGATGAATTCAGGTTGATCGTATGGCTGCCGTCATCGACATTGACCGTGTCGGCCGACCAGACGACGTCCGCCGTGTCACCGGAATCGACGCCGATGATGGCCGTGCCAGGTGAGAAGACGCCGGCCCCGGTGACTGTCACCAATGAGGATTCCCACCGCGAGGTCGTGTTGACATTTAACTCCCCGCCGGCGGCAATGGTGATATCCGCGCTGGTATCGAACGTCACCCCTGCGGTGTTGACGGCGAGTGTAGCGTCTGCTTCCACGATGAGGCTGCCAAAAACATCAAGCTCGTCGCCGTCGAGTACAGAGGTGGCCGCGCCCCCGGCGGTGACAATGCCTAGGGAGTTGATGATCCAGGGCAGAGCGTCTGCGGCGTTGGTCACGTCCAATTCGCCGCCATTAAGATTGATCGTGTGGCCGTAGCTGTCGTCGGCGCCAGCGAGGTTCAGGTTGATATCCAGCAACGCACCGTTGCCGATCGTCGTGATATTGGTGGCGGTCTGGCTTGCGTCCAGGTCGAAGTTCGCGTCGTTGATGGTGACCGTGGCCCCGTCCAGCAGC
>JAJDCW010000240.1 GCA_029260635.1 Phycisphaeraceae bacterium
GTGTCGCACGGACGATCGCCGACCTTGACGGGGCCGACTCGATCCAGACTCACCACATCGCCGAGGCCGTACAGTACCGGTTGCTGGACCGGCAGGTGTAAGACGCATTTCAATACCAACTGAGAACACGATCATTAATCATGCAAGCCCGTATCCGACTGCTGCAACCAGATGAACATCATCAGTGTGAACTGATCCTCCGAGGCCTGCCCGAATGGTTTGGCATTGAAGATGCATTGGTAAAGTATGTCCGTGATATCCAATCGATGCAGACTTGGGGCATCGAATCGAGAGGTGAGATCGCGGGCTTCCTTACACTGAACCGTCACAACACACACTCGGCCGAAATTCACGTCATGGCGGTCGGCCGTACCTACCATGGGCGAGGCTTGGGCCGCCAGCTTATCGAGCATGTGGAATAACTGCTTCTCACCGAACACGTCGAATATCTCCAAGTGAAGACACTGGCACCATCACACCCCGACCCCCACTACAAACTTACACGGGGGCTCTACGGACACATGGGATTCAAGCCCCTTGAAGAAAACCTGATTTGGGGCGATGCCAATCCATGCCTGATCATGGTTAAGCGCCTGGGAGTCGCGTGAGCGATCTTCGGAGAACCACTGCTCCTAAATAGTCCAGCACGTCAGGCCGCCAACTGATATCGTTTACGCGATGAGTCACCGGATCGTCATCCTGTCGGACACGCACATGGGGCGGGCGGACGCGGTGGTGCGTTCGCCAGCCGAGCTTGCGCCGTTGTGGCGGGGGGCGGACTCGCTGGTGATCAATGGGGACGTCGCCGAGGTGCACGACCCGCGATACCGGGTAAAGGCAGCCGAGCAGGTGCTTGAGTTGCACGACCTCTGTGAGCGGGACGGGGTGGACCTTACGCTGCTGTCGGGGAATCACGACCCTTACATCAGCGATACACGCCACCTCAAGCTCGCAAACGGTGCGGTATTCATCACGCACGGGGATGCGCTGCACCCGTCGATCGCGCCCTGGTGCCCCACCGCCGCCAGGGTCAGGCACTCATATGACAACGCCTTGGCGACACTCAAGCCGGAGGAACGGGATACACTCGCTTCGAGACTGAGCGTCACCCAGCACGCGGCGCAGGAGCACTGGGTCGCGTTTGAGAAAGTTATCCAGCGGTCGGCGATGCAGCAGTTGGTCCGTCGGCCGTGGATGGGGTTCGAGGTGTTGTGGTACTGGCACACCGTCCCGGACCTCGCCAAACAATTCGCTAAACAGCACGCACCGGAAGCGAAGTTCTTCATCTTCGGCCACACCCACCATCAGGGCGTCTGGCAACGCGACGATCTCACCATCATCAACACCGGCAGCTTCGGTTTCCCCGGCCAACCGCGTGCAGTGGTCATCGAAGACGACCGGCTGCGTGTGTTTAAGGTTAGCCGCAAGGGTGACGTCTTCGATTACGCCGACGCCCCACTCGCCGAGTACGAGCTGGCTGCCGCGCAGCAACCCGCCAACGGGGAGGCCGCATGACCGAGACGCCGGAGTTAGCCAAAGACTCGACCAAACCTGCACAAGGTTGGCTGCCGTGGGCGGTGACGGCGGGGTTGATCGTCGTGACCGCGGGCATCCTTCACTTGATGGGCCGGGTTTGGTGGTGCCAGGCTACTTCCGGGGGTTCCGGGGGTGCGGAGGGCGGCGAGGCGTTCCTCTGGGCGGGCGATGTCTGGACGGCCCACAACTCCCAGCACCTGGTCGACCCTTACACCTTCTCGCACATCCTCCACGGCGTGGTCTTCGCCTGGGTCTTCTACTGGATCAAACCCCTGCGCAAACAGTCGTTCGCCTGGCGGATGATCCCCGCGACGATCATCGAGGCGGCCTGGGAGATCTTCGAGAACACCCCGCTGATCATCAACCGCTACCGCGAAGCGACGATGGCGCTGGGCTACGCCGGCGACAGCATCGGCAACTCCCTGGGCGACCTGGGCAGCTGCCTGCTGGGCTTCGCCTTCACGACCTGCGTCCGCTGGTACTGGTCGGCCTCACTCTTCATCGTCACCGAACTCGTGATGCTCTACATGATCCGCGACAACCTGACACTGAACGTCATCATGCTGCTCTACCCGATCGACGCGGTGAGAGAGTGGCAGAACATGGGGATGTGATTACCATTTAATCCTGAAGTAAGACTCATACATGAATTCTTTATCCTCACAACTAATTTTTTGCATTCTGTGTCTCCTACTCATGTCTTGCAGCTCATTCCGCTCAGAGAAAGCTAAGTCCATTATGGGTGAGTGGCACCTTGAGACTATCCCCAATGGGGAGGATGAGAACAGTATGATTACCGAGTTGGTGGGGATATACCCTGACGGATCATGGCAATCTTGGCAGTTCGATGGAGGCATACCTCCGACCTCCTGGGGTGATCGAGGTGATGGAAACTGGTACTTCAAGGGCAATAAACTGATCTTCGAGCATCCCAAATCGCAATTAACCAAAGATTCAATCGCTTCTTGGATAGAGTTTTCTGATGCAAAGATCGTTGATGGCAGATTAGTCCTTAAGCAACATGATGAAGAACTAATATTTCAGCCATACCTTGGCCATCTTGACGCATATATTGCTGATTTAAACGAAGATTAGACTGCGTCGGAATCTACCACCTCACCACGCGCATCAGCCCCTGCGTTGGCACACCGAGGGTGGAGCCTTTGCGCAGGGTGTAGATGGGTGCGTGCGGTGGGCTGAAGAGGCGGAACTTGTTGATGAAGGGGACGCCGACCTCGCCGAGGCCGCGGGAGATGGCGATGAGGGTGTTGCGGTGGCGTAGGATCCCTGAGCTTAGGTCGCGTGGGAGGTCGCAGGCGTTGTTGAAGGTGTGGCCGTTGGGCAGGCGGATCTGCCCGCCGTGAGTGTGGCCGGCGAATAGCAGGTCGACGTTCATGTCGGCGGCGGTGGGCAGCCAGCTGGGGTAGTGCGCGAGCATGAGCCGTAGCTTGCCGGGTTCGAGTTTGTCACCGTTCAGGAGGATGGCGGCGCCGTCGCCCGAGTCGGGGCCGATCTGGTCGATGCCGATGAGTTGGATCGGGGCGTCGGGCAGAGAGTGGACGCCCGTGCCCAGCCAGTGGATGCCGATATCGGATACGCGTTTAGAAAAGGCGAGCGAGTCGTGGTTCCCGAAGACGCCGAACTGCCCGAGACGGGGCCGGATAGCCTTAGCGATCTCTGCAAGCCCTTCGGCGGCGAGTTCCCCATCGTCGCCACGCATCATGTAGTCGCCGGTGTAAAAAACCAGGTCCAGACGCATGCTGGAGAGCTGGCGGATCAGCTGGCCGTGCCTGCGTCGGCGGCCGCGGATATGCGGGTCGCTGATATGGGCGATCCGCAGGCCTTGCAGCCCCGGGGGCAGGCCCCGCAGGGTCAGGTCAACGGGATGGATCAGCCCGTAGGCTAGTGGCATATCAGCGGGCTCCGAGGCTCAAAAACGGGGTTTTCGGGCGAACTTACGGGGTATATTCCGGACCTTGACCGGGGGCTTTCATGGGGCCGCCTATTTGCCGGTCCCGCCTTGTCAGGAAAGCATTTACAACATATCCTAATGTGTTGAGTAAACGGTGTCGGCACCCCCTGCCC
The DNA here is from genome assembly GCA_029260635.1 of Phycisphaeraceae bacterium. Classification (GTDB taxonomy): domain Bacteria; phylum Planctomycetota; class Phycisphaerae; order Phycisphaerales; family Phycisphaeraceae; genus JAJRRS01. Next base: position 3,622 of record JAJDCW010000240.1, read on the forward strand.
GGAAGCCCATTTCCGGCGGTTTTCGTCTAACGGGGACCACCGGCACAACGTAAGTAAAAAAGTATCAGGAGTCGATCATGGCCAAGATGTTTTACACCCTGGATGAAGCGGCACAGCGGCTCGGTGTGGATGCCGACAAGATCAAAGAGATGGCCGCCAGCGGCGAGCTTCAGCAGTTCCGCGACCGCGACAAGCTGATGTTCAAACGCGACCAGATCGACACCCTCGCAGGTGGCAACGGCGACAGCGACTCGGGCAGCCCGATCCCGCTGGTGCCAAGCGACGACACCGACGCGATCAGCCTGGCGGACACGAACATGTCCAGCAAGGCCGGGCTCACCAGCACGGGCAGCGGCACGGGTTCGGGCATGAGCGTCTTCGGCCCAGACGAAGTCGAGCCTGTTGACCCTTTAGCACAGACCGCGGTCACCAACCCGATGTCGGACACCGCCCAGGAAGACCTGTCGCTCGAGAGCGTCGGGTCCGGGTCGGGGCGCTTGGACCGGACACGCGAGAGCGACGACACCAGCCGGGGTGCAGAGCGGCTTGAGGAGATTTATCCCGGCGGCACAAACGCGGGCGAGGGCTCGCTGGCGTCGGGCATCGGCTCGTCGGGCGTCTTCGAGAGCGCCATCTCGATGGAGACCGGCACGGGCGCGAGCGCAGCGGGCGGATTGACCGACCTTGGCGCGGCGGGTCCCACGGCGATGGGCGGCGCGGCCGGCGGTGTCGGTGGTGCCGTGGCGATGGCTCAGTACGACAGCGGCGTGGACGGCGCGGGCAGCGGATTCGGCGCGGGCATGCTGCTGGGTACGATGATCTCGCTGGTCGTCGCACTGGTCGTCGCGGTCTCAGCGCTCATGGACGTGCAGAGCGCGATCACCGCCTGGATGACCGGCTCGGGCATGAACTACGGCATCGCGGTCGGCGTGCTGCTGATCGGCAGCTTTATCCTCGGCGGCATCGGGATGATGGTCGGCAAAGCCGCCTCCAACTAAACTCCCGCCCCCGGAGTGCCCCCGGATCTTCCCCGTGTTTCCGTGGGTATGTTTGCACCCGGCTTGTGATGGATAGACGCCCGACTGTCGAGGGCATTGATTCCCGGGGGGCAGCGATTGCGGTTGATTCCGTGGGCCTGCTTATAACCACCTAACCCTTTTGGTCGAGCGTCTTGTTATGTGCCTCGGCTTCGCGTGACGGAACACGATGCTCAGCCCCTACGCTAAGAACGAATGGCTCACGATCCTCGCGGTTGGCCTGCTGACGACGATCTCGGCGGTCATCGTCGGGTGGGGGTGGCTGGCGTTCCTGACGGTCCCGCTCACCGCGGCGCTGCTGGCGTTCTTCCGTGACCCCAACCGCAAGACCCCCTCACAGCGCGGCGCGATGATCAGCCCGGCCGACGGGCGCGTCAGCTCGATCCACGAGGTCGAACACTTCGAGCCCTTCGACAGCCCGGCAACCTGCATCCGCATCTTTCTGAGCGTGCTGGACGTGCACATTAACCGCAGCCCCTGCCACGGCGAGGTCAAGAGCGTCACCTACAAACCCGGCGATCACAAGAACGCCCTGAACCCGACATCGGCGGAGACGAACGAGTCGAACCTGATCGTGCTGGTCCACCCGATCCGCCGGCACCCCCTCGCGGCGGTGCGTCAGGTCGCGGGGCTGCTGGCCCGGACGATCACCTGCGGCGTCAAGGAGGGCGACGTCGCCCAACGGGGCCAGCGTATCGGGATCATCAAGCTGGGCTCGACGACCGAGTTGTATCTCCCCGAGGAGCTTCGGCCCAGGGTCGAAATCCAGCAGGGCCAGTATGTGTACGCCGGGCTGACCGTACTGGCGACCGTGACCGGCAAGGACCCTGTCGAAACGCAG